>JAQTVU010000242.1:4717-5193 GCA_028706695.1 Mycobacterium sp. | reverse complement strand
GACGCCCTCTTGCGTCACGGTGGCGACGACCTGCCCGGAGCGGTCGAAGAAGTGTCCGCTGCCCAGTCCCCGGGAATCCGCGGCCACCGGCGACGACGTCGAATACAGCAACCAGTCGTTGAAGTCGACCGGCCGGTGAAACCACACGGAATGGTTGGCGGACGCGGCGAAGATGCGGTCATACCCCCATGACAAGCCGTGGGTGGTGATCACCGAGTCGAGCACCGTGGTATCTGAGGAATACACCAGTGCCGCGGTGTGCAGCACCGGGTCGTCGGGCAGCACCCCGAGCGCCTTGACCCAGACCCGGTTGTGGGCCAGCCGCCCGCCCTTGTCCCGCATCACCCAGGCCGGATCGTTGGTGTAGCGCCATTCGATCGGCTGCAGGGCGTTGACGAAGTGCGGGACGATGTGTTCGTAGCCGCGCAGCGACTCCCGGATCGGTGGCTGCGTCTCGGGCTGCGCCACCTGCGGCG
>JAQTVU010000242.1:0-4707 GCA_028706695.1 Mycobacterium sp. | reverse complement strand
ACGGCGTGCTCGAGTCCGCGACCGCCGGACATGTAGGAGATCAGCGCGGTGCACAGCAGGGTCCCGTCCTGCATGGCATCGACACGCCGATTGGCGAACCTGCGCTCGTCCCGCAGCCGCGTCACCCGGAATTCCACATCCTTGGCGGTGTCGCCGCCGTTGACGAAATGGACCGACAGCGCGCTGGGCGGCAGCTCGTCGCGGACAAGCGTGCGGCCGCTCGCGACGAACGACTGCGCCATCAGCTGGCCGCCGAACGTCCGCATCGGGTTCTTGCTGGGATGCGATCCGACGAACGAGTCGGGGCCGACCCGCCCGAGGTCCAGGATCGCCAACAACTCCTCGAAATCGGATTCGGTGGTGGGGTCTTCGTTGCTCTCCGGCGCGTCGCCAGCCAGCACGGATGCTCCTTCGGCAGGTTTTGCGGCCCCATCGTCCACCGGGCTGGAAGTGGGCTCGATGAGGCCTAGACGTCATCCTCCCCGATTCTGTGCACGTGGATCATGTTCGTCGAACCCACTGTGCCAGGTGGCGCGCCGGCGACGATCACCACCAGGTCACCGCGCTTGTAGCGACCCATTTCGAGCAGCGACCTGTCGACCTGGCGGATCATGCCGTCGGTGGAGGTCATCATCGGCACGATGAAGGTCTCGGTGCCCCAGGTCATGGCCAGCTGGCTGCGCACCTCCGGCCATGCCGTGAAGGCCAGCAACGGCAGCGGGGTGTGCAGTCGCGCCAGTCGCTTGACCGTGTCGCCTGACTGGGTGAATGCGACCAGGGCCTTGGCGTCGAGCCGCTCGCCGACGTCGCGCGCGGCGTAGGAGATCACCCCGCGTTTGGTGCGCGGCACGTGCGTCAGCGGCGGGGCGGCCGTCGAATTCTCCTCGACGGCGCACACGATGCGCGACATCGTCTGGACGGCTGCCAGCGGATACTTTCCCACCGAGGTTTCCCCGGACAGCATCAGCGCGTCCGCGCCGTCGAGCACGGCGTTGGCGACGTCGGAGGCTTCCGCACGCGTCGGCCGTGAATTCTCGATCATCGAGTCGAGCATCTGGGTCGCCACGATGACGGGCTTGGCGTTTTCCCGGGCCATCTGAATGGCCCGTTTTTGCACCAGCGGCACCTCTTCCAGCGGCAGCTCGACACCCAGATCGCCGCGGGCGACCATGATGGCGTCGAACGCCAGCACGATGGCTTCGAGATTGTCGACGGCTTCCGGCTTCTCCAGCTTGGCGATCACCGGCACCCGCCGCCCGGCCCGATCCATCACCTCGTGCACCAGCTCGATGTCGGATGGTGAGCGCACGAACGACAGCGCGACGAGGTCGACGCCGAGGTCCAGCGCGAAGGTGAGGTCGTTGATGTCCTTTTCCGAGAGCGCCGGGGCCGATACGTGCATGCCGGGCAGCGACATGCCCTTGTTGTTGCTGACCGGGCCGCCCTCGACCACGCTGCAGACGACGTCGTCGCCGTCGATGCCCTCGACGACAAGACCGACCTTGCCGTCGTCGATCAGCACCCGGTCACCGGCCACGGCGTCTTTGGCCAGCCTCTTATACGTGGTCGACACCCGGTTGTGGCTGCCCTCGCAGTCTGCCACGGTGATGCGTACGATCTCGCCGTCGGCCCAGTACGTGGGCCCGTCGGCGAAGCGACCCAGCCTGATCTTCGGCCCCTGCAGGTCGGCCAGCACCCCGACAGCCCGACCGGTGGCGTCCGACGCGGTCCGCACCCGCTCGTAGGCGGCTTTGTGATCGGCGTAGTCGCCGTGACTGAAGTTCAAACGGGCGACATCCATTCCGGCTTCGACCAACGCCCGGATCAGCTCGTCGGATGCGGTCGCAGGGCCAAGGGTGCAGATGATTTTCCCGCGTCTGGTCACGACGACCCAGCATAGTCGCGCGCCGGCGTTACGGTTCGCCCAAAGCTGGCGCCCGGGCGCGGGTGCGGCTAGCCGCCGATCACGATGGGAACCAGGGGAAATCCGGGCAAGTTACGCAGCACCGTCCATGCGGCCGCCACGATCACGATCGTCACCGTCGCCGCCGTCGGCAGTGCCTCCTCGCCGCGCCGGCGCGTCAGCAACCACCCGGCCAATATCGGTACAGCGGCCAGCGTAAACAGATTGTCGTTGACGGCGGCCGCCAGATCGCCGTGCAGCAGGTCATGCGTCATCCGCAGCCCCCCACAGAACGGGCAATTCCAACCGGTTAGCCACTTGAACGGGCAATGCGGATACACCGAATTCGCGCGGTGCGGGTCGACCAATCCGACATAGCCGACCGCGCCGGTCAGCAGCGCTCCCGCGCCGACCGCGGTGCGGAGCCGGTGACGACACCGCCCGGACGCCCGCTCAGGTTCCATCGTGCCGGTCGCTGACTTCGCCGGCCAATATCACGGCCGGACAGCCCGGCGCGGGTAGCGCACCTGGCTGTGCGGCGTCGCGCCATGATGAATCGGTCACACTGGCAGGATGCCAGATTGATCGCGTTCGCCCCACCCCGCAGACCGGTCGACGTCCGTTTGACGTCAGCGCCGCCACCGGCCGCGCAGCGGACGCGGCCATCGTCTCGCGGCGTTGGTTGCCTGGCCGCCGGGCCCGGCCACCGGCGGCTGTTCCGCAACCGGCTCGGGTTGGCCCGGGGCGGCTGCGGTCTCGCCGTCACCGACGTCCGATTGCTCCGCCGGTTGGGGTCCGGCCGGCTCGTGCTCGTCGGCCCCGGCGTCGCTTTCGGAGTCCGCGGCTTCGGTTTCCGGCCCTTCGGCTGCGACCTCGGGCTCACCTGCTGGCTCGGCTGCGCGCAGTTCGCCGGCAACCTGCTCGTTGCCGCGCAGGCTCTCGGGATCCTCGCGGCCCTTCGGCGCCAGCATGAGGTAGACGACCGCCCCGATGAACACGAACGTCGATGTGAACGAATTGATCCGGATGCCGGCGATGTGTGTGGCGGGGTCGTCGCGCAGCAGTTCGACGCAGAATCGCCCGATGCAGTAGCCGGCCACGTACAGCGCAAACACCCGACCGTGGCCCAACGCCAACCGCCGGTCCAGACAAATCAGTGCGGCGAATACCAATAGATTCCAGATCAATTCGTACAGAAATGTCGGTTGCACGATCAGCGCGAGCTGCCCGGTCGAGACGCCGTCGAGCGAATGCGGGTCGATATAGCCCGAGGGGTCTCGGCGGTAGAAGATCTCCAGTCCCCACGGCAGCGTGGTTTCCCGGCCGTAAAGCTCCTGGTTGAAGTAGTTGCCGAGCCGACCGATGGCCTGGGCCAGGATGATTCCCGGCGCAATCGCGTCGGCGAAGGCCGGCAGCGGAATTCCGCGCCGCCGGCACCCGATCCAGGCGCCGACGCCCCCCAGGGCGACGGCGCCCCAGATGCCCAGACCGCCGTCCCAGATCCGCAGCGCCGCACCGAAGCCGGCACCCCCCGGGCCCCAGTAGGTGCGCCAGTCGGTGGCCAGGTGATAGAGCCGGCCGCCGACCAGCCCGAACGGCACGGCCCACAGCGCGATGTCATAGATCACGCCGCGCTGACCGCCACGGGCTTCCCAGCGGCGATCGCCGATCAGCAGCGCGGCCACGATCCCGACGATGATGAACAGCGCGTAGGCGCGAATGGGCAACGGCCCCAGATGCCAGACGCCCTGCGGCGGGCTGGGGATGTAGGTGGGCAGCATGGTCATGAGGCGCGCGTGCTCTGCCGGACCCCGGCGACAAGCTCCCCGGTCAAGGCGCGCAATGCCGGCAACCCGTCGCCGAGCGCCGAAACCAGTGCCGAGCCGACGATGACACCGTCGGCGTAGCTGCCGATCTGCGCGGCCTGCTCACCCGACCTGACCCCCAGGCCCACGCCGACGGCTATGTCCGAAACCGCTTTGACCCTGCTCACCAGGTCGGGCGCGGCGCGTGACACCGCGTCACGAGCCCCGGTCACTCCCATCGTCGATGCGGCGTAGACAAATCCGCGCGAGGCCTCCACCGTGGTCGCCAGCCGCTCCGGCGTCGATGACGGGGCCACCAGGAAGATCCGATCCAACCGATGCTCCGCCGATGCGACCAGCCACTGCCCGGCTTCGTCGGGGATCAGGTCGGGAGTGATCAGGCCAAGCCCGCCGGCCGACGCCAGATCGCGCGCAAACGCGTCAACCCCGTACCGCAGCACCGGATTCCAGTAGGTCATCACCACGGCGCGTCCGCCGGCCCGGCTGATCGCCTCCACGGCGGCGAGTGTGTCGCGGACCCGCACCCCCCCGTGCAGTGCCGTCTCGGTGGCCCGGGCGATGGTCGGGCCGTCCATGCCGGGATCCGAATACGGCACACCGACTTCGATGATGTCGCAACCGGAATCGACGAGGACGAGCATCGCCCGCACCGATGTGGGCACGTCGGGATAGCCGGTGGGCAGGTAGGCGATCAACGCCGCGCGGTCGTCTTCGCGGCATCCCCGGAAAGTCGGCCCGAGCCGACTTGCCTGGCCTTGTGGCACCGTCATCGCCCGCCGGGCTCCAGGAGCCCGAACCACTTCGCGGCCGTCTCGACGTCCTTGTCGCCGCGCCCCGACAGGTTCACCACGATGACCGCGCCGCTGCCCAACTCGGCACCCAGTTTCAGGGCACCGGCCACCGCGTGCGCGGACTCGATCGCCGGAATGATGCCTTCGGTGCGGCACAGCAGCCCGAACGCCTCCATCGCCTCGGCGT
>JAQTVU010000241.1 GCA_028706695.1 Mycobacterium sp. | reverse complement strand
CCACCGCGGATCCAGGTACACGGCGTCGGCCGTCCACGCATCGGTGGGCGCGGTCTCCCCGGCGAAACCGGGAGCAAAAGCGATCTGGGCGGCTCCGGCCAGACAGTGCGCCGCCGTGATGACCAAGTTGCCGCCCGCCGAATGCAGCACCGCACCCGTGCAGACGTGCGTGGTGGCGCCGTCCAGAAAGATCGGGCCGACACGCTTGTCCGGGTCCATGGGCTCGGCCACCACCTCACGCTGAGGGGGATGCTGAGGACGATTGAGCCGGTCCACCGGCCCGCTGGACGACGGCGGCGGCACACTCGGCGGCGAAGCATGAGAAGCCGGCCGGCCGCACGCCGTCAGCACCGTCGCCAGGCCAACCACCGGGCAGAGCAATACGATCGGCACGCGCATCGGGTTCCCATCATGCCCGACCGCACCGGGACTCCTTGGCGACCCATGGTGCGGCGACCCATGGTGAGTTGAGGCGAATTGTCCCGCGCGGATTACGGGGACGCGCTTTTGCGTTCCTCGAACACAAAGGAACATAAAGGTTGCTGTTCGATTATGGGCGCCCGTGGATTTGGGAGACACTATTCAGGGCACCCTCAAGTAGCCCCCCGGAAGGAGGCAACCTCGATGGCCCATCACCACGACCCAGACGACGGGTATGACCAGCCCGACCAGGCGGGCATGTACGAGCTTGAGTTTCCCGCGCCCCAGTTGCGGACGTCGGACGGCCGCGGGCCGGTGCTTGTGCACGCATTGCAGGGATTCTCTGACGCTGGCCACGCGATCCGGCTGGCCTCAGACCACCTCAAGGCGGTGCTGGATACCGAGCTGGTCGCATCCTTCGCGATCGACGAATTGCTGGACTACCGGTCGCGGCGACCGCTGATGACCTTCAAGACCGACCACTTCTCCCACTACGAGGATCCGGAGCTGAGCCTATATGCCCTGCGGGACAGCGTCGGCACCCCGTTTTTGTTGCTGGCTGGACTTGAACCGGACCTCAGGTGGGAGCGCTTCATCACCGCAGTCCGCCTGCTTGCCGAGCGGCTGGGCGTACGGCGCACCATTGGACTGGGCACCATTCCGATGGCGGTCCCGCACACCCGACCCATCACGCTGACCGCGCATTCCAACAACGGGGAGTTGATCGCCGATTTCCGGCCGTGGATCTCCGAGATCCAGGTTCCCGGCAGCGCGTCGAACCTGCTGGAATTCCGGATGGCCCAGCATGGTCACGAGGTCGTCGGGTTCACCGTGCATGTCCCGCACTACCTGACCCAGACCGACTACCCCGCCGCGGCGCAGGCGCTGCTCGAACAGGTGGCCAAGACGGGGTCGCTGCAACTGCCGCTGTCGGCGCTGTCCGAAGCGGCGGCCCAGGTCCGCTTCAAGATCGATGAACAGGTTCAGGCCAGCGCGGAAGTGGCCCAAGTGGTGGCCGCGCTCGAGCGCCAGTACGATACCTTCATTGACGCTCAGGAGAACAGATCGCTACTGAATCATGACGAGGAACTGCCCAGCGGCGATGAACTGGGTGCCGAGTTTGAACGATTTCTGGCCCAGCGGGCCGAAAAGAACCGCGACGACGACTCGGCCTGACCCGCCGCAGCCGGCCCGACACCAAGGGTGGAGATGACCGAGCGGCATCGCCACAGCACTCTCCGCGCGGTGCGGGACGTGACTGCACCCACGTTGGAGTTCCGCACTATCCACGGGTACCGGCGGGCATACCGCATCGCCGGTTCGGGGCCGGCTATTTTGCTGATCCACGGCATCGGTGACAACTCGACGACCTGGAACACCGTGCAGACCGAGCTCGCTCGACGGTTCCTGGTGATCGCCCCGGATCTGCTGGGCCACGGCCAGTCCGACAAGCCACGCGCCGACTACTCGGTCGCGGCCTACGCCAACGGCATGCGCGATCTGCTCGGCGTGCTCGAGATCGACCGGGTAACCGTCATCGGTCATTCGCTCGGGGGCGGGGTAGCCATGCAATTCGCTTACCAGTTCCCTCAGCTGGTCGACCGACTGATCCTGGTCGCCGCGGGCGGCGTCACCAAGGACATCAACGTCATCCTGCGATGGGCTTCGTTGCCGATGGGCAGCGAGGCCTTGGCTTTGCTGCGTTTGCCCTTGGTGCTGCCGGCGGTGCGGTTGACCGGGCGGGTGCTGGGGATGGCCCTCGGCAGCACCGGACCGGGTGGTGACCTGGCGAATATCCTGCGCATTCTCAACGATCTGCCTGAGCCGACGGCGTCGGCGGCCTTTAGCCGGACCCTGCGAGCGGTGGTGGACTGGCGCGGTCAAATCGTCACGATGCTGGACCGGTGTTATCTGACCGCGGCCATCCCGGTGCAGATCATTTGGGGCACCAGGGATGTGGTGGTGCCGGTGCGCCACGCGTGGATGGCGCATGCGGCGATGCCGGGGTCGCGGCTGGAGATCTTCGAGGGCGCGGGACACTTCCCGTTTCACGACGATCCGGCCCGCTTCATCGCGGTCGTCCAGCGATTCATCGACACCAGCGAGCCCGCCGTATACGACCAGGCTGCGCTTCGCCGGTTGCTCCGCTCCGGCGGCGGCGAAAAGACGGTCACCGGGGCGGTCGGCACCCGCGTTGCGGTGCTCAACGCCATGGGCTCCGATGAACGCAGCGCGACTTGATCCCCGCCGCCAGCCGTGCAATCGAGGCCACGTGTACCGACGTCACGGTGTTGCCGGCGGATGTTCACCGGGACGGCTGCCCTACCTGGGTGCCGATCTCGTCGCGGTAGACGACATCGGCCTGCTGCCGGTCGCTGCCGACGCCGCCGAAGGGCTCTAACGGCTTGTCGATGCCTGGTACGAGAACCCTGGCTCGCGTTATCGAGCCATCTTCATCCGGCCGGATTCGACGGGTTGATGCCCCAGGCCTTGGCCACCGCCCCCTAGCCGGACAAGAAGGTGCCGGCAAGGGGGCGAACGCTTTGGCCGAAACCTCATGGCATGCCGAAGGCTGGGTTGAGCTGGCCGGGCGAGTCATCAACCACGGCCAGACGCCCGGGATTGAGCAGGCTCAGCTCTTGCGGCGCAACACCGCGCCGAGGTGGTGCTGCAGGGTTTGCCCGACCGCACCCATCCGCAGCGAGTAGCTCAGCTCGTCGCCATCGATGCGGAAGGAGCGCGCCAGCGCGGTCACCTCTTTGGCGGTCGGGGCCAACCCGATCGAGGAGGTCGACAACTCCATTTCGACGACACCGCCGCTCACCGAATACGTGCCCACTTCGATCTCGACGATGCCGCTCGGATGCGCCAGTACAAGCTCGAGCTGGCCGGGGTTTGGCACGCGAAGATACCCCGTCTCGGCGTGCAATGGCGTGCCGTCGGCGGCATCCCTGGTCCTCTGCGCATAGACCAGGAACGGTTTGCCGACATGGGAGAACACAACTTCTTCGCGATAGGAGAAGGGCTGGATCGTCGGGTACTCGCCCGTGCCACGACCGGACCAGGTACCCAGCAGCGGCGCCAGCGCCTCAAGATTGGGGTGCAAGGCAGGGACCATTGGTTACCACACCCTGCGCGTCAACGTCGAACCCCGCATGTGTAACGACATCGCCCAGCCCTCCGCCCTCGGCTTTCGGGTCAGCCTCGAATCGGCCACCTGAACATCTAACCGCACACCATCCGAACGTAATCCGGCTCCGCAAGCGCCGCCGGAAGCTGTCACCCGGACCACCCATTGCCCGCTTCAGAAAAGCCGGTACTCATCGCTGCCCATGCCGCGCATCTTGTCGTAGTCCAATGTGATGCAACGGATTCCACGGTCGGTGGCCAGAGTGCGCGCTTGCGGCTTGATCTGCTGGGCGGCGAATATTCCCTTCACCGGTGCGAGCACGCTGTCCCGATTGAGCAATTCAAGGTATCGGGTGAGCTGCTCGACGCCGTCGATCTCGCCGCGCCGCTTGATTTCCACCGCAACAGCACCGCCTTGTTCGTCGCGGCAGAGCAGGTCGACGGGCCCGATGGCGGTCATGTACTCACGGCGCACCAGCGTGTAGCCCTCGCCCAGCAGTCGCACGTGTTCGGCAAGCAACGCCTGCAGGTGAGCCTCCACGCCGTCCTTGACCAGTCCAGGGTCAACGCCCAGGTCGTGGCTGGAGTCGTGCTCGATCCCCTCGACGGTGATGCGCAGCTGTTCGCCGGCTTTGTTCTCCACCACCCACACCGGCGCCTCGCCGCCGGATCCCTCGGTCAGCCGGCACGGCGGACTCATCCAGTTCAACGGCTTGTAGGCACGGTCGTCGGCGTGCACACTGACCGACCCGTCGGCCTTGAACAACAGCAGCCGGCGCGCGGAAGGCAGATGCGCGGTGAGCCGGCCGACGTAGTCGACGGTGCACTGGGCGATCACGAGACGCACCCGACTCACCTTAGAGCGTGTCCGACAAATTAGGCTGACGCCACCATGTCTGCCAGGCGGACCCCCAAAAAGAGCGTTGCACAACGTTTGGGCCGGGTGCTCGAGACGGTGACCCGTCAGAGCGGCCGGCTGGCGGAGACACCCGCGTACGGCTCTTTCCTGTTGGGCCGGGTGTCCGAAAGCCAACCCCGCCGCCGGATACGCATCCAGATCATCATGACCGGCTTCATCCTCGCGGCCAACCTGGTCGGGATCGTGGTCGCGGCGCTGCTGCTGGCGATCGCCTTTCCCTCCCCCAGCATCTTCAGCGACGCGCCGCGGTGGATTGCATTCGGCGTCACGCCCGCCTACCTCGTCATCGCGCTGACGGTCGGGACGTTCTGGATTACCCGCCGAACCGTCACCGCACTGCGCTGGGCGATCGAAGAGCGCACGCCCTCGCCGGGCGACGAACGCAGCACATTCCTGACACCGTTTTGGGTGGCCATCGCCGTACTTAGCCTGTGGACGGTAGGGACGGCGTTGCTGACGACGCTCTACGGGCTCGTCGACAGCACGTTCATCCCGATCGTCGGCTTCTCGGTGAGCTTCTGCGGCATTCTGGTGGCCACCGCCTGCTATCTGTTCGCCGAGTTCGCCCTGCGACCGGTGGCCGCGCAAGCGCTGGAGGCGGGACGGGCACCTCGCGGGCTGGCGCCGGGCATCATGGGCCGGACGCTGACGGTCTGGTTGCTAGGTTCCGGTGTGCCCGTGCTGGGTATCGCGTTGACCGCCTTCTTCGCCCTGGCGCTGGGCAATCTGACCGAGAA
>JAQTVU010000240.1 GCA_028706695.1 Mycobacterium sp. | reverse complement strand
CACCGCGTTCGCCCACATCCACGGCCACCCGGTGGGGATCGTCGCCAACAATGGGGTGCTGTTCGGTGAATCCGCATTGAAGGGCGCGCATTTCATCGAGCTGTGCGACAAGCGCAAGATCCCGCTGTTGTTCCTGCAGAACATCGCCGGGTTCATGGTCGGGCGCGACTACGAGGCCGCAGGCATCGCCAAGCACGGCGCCAAGATGGTCACCGCCGTGGCCTGTGCCCGGGTGCCCAAGCTGACCGTCCTGATCGGCGGATCCTATGGCGCGGGCAACTATTCGATGTGCGGCCGGGCGTATTCGCCGCGCTTCCTGTGGATGTGGCCCAACGCGCGGATCTCGGTGATGGGCGGCGAGCAAGCCGCGTCGGTGCTGGCCACCGTGCGCGGTGAGCAGCTCGCCGCGGCGGGCAAACCGTGGTCGGCCGACGAGGAGGACGCGTTCAAGGCGCCCATCCGTGAGCGGTACGAGGTTCAGGGCCACCCCTACTACTCGACGGCGCGGTTGTGGGATGACGGCATCATCGACCCGGCCGACACCAGAACCGTTGTCGGGCTGGCGCTGTCGGTGTGCAACCACGCACCGCTGGAGCCGGTCTGCTACGGCGTCTTCCGGATGTGAGCCGATGTTCGACACCGTATTGGTGGCCAACCGCGGCGAGATCGCGGTGCGGGTGATCCGAACCCTGCGCCGGCTGGATATCCGTTCGGTCGCCGTCTACAGCGCCCCCGACGCCGGCGCTCGGCATGTGCTCGAGGCTGACGAAGCGGTGCGGCTGGGGCCCGCCGCCGCGCGCGAGAGTTATCTCGACATTGGCAAGGTTCTCGCCGCGGCGGCGCGCACCGGGGCGCAGGCCATCCATCCGGGATACGGGTTTCTTGCCGAGAACGCCGCTTTCGCCGCCGCCTGCGAACGCGTCGGGGTGGTGTTTCTGGGACCGCCGGTACGCGCTATCGAGGTGATGGGCGACAAGATCACCGCCAAGAATGCCGTGGCCGCCTTCGACGTGCCCGTGGTGCCCGGTGTGGCCGGGCGGGGGCTGAGCGACGACGAGCTGGTCGCCGCCGCCGACGAAATCGGGTATCCGGTGCTGGTCAAGCCGTCGGCCGGCGGCGGCGGCAAGGGCATGAGGCTGGTCGACGACCCAGCCAGGCTGCGGGAGGCGCTGGGGGGTGCGCGTCGGGAGGCGGCCTCGGCGTTCGGTGACGACACATTGTTGTTGGAGCGGCTCATGCTGCGGCCCAGGCATATCGAGGTGCAGGTGCTGGCCGACACGCACGGCAACGTGGTGCATTTCGGCGAGCGGGAGTGCAGCCTGCAGCGGCGCCACCAGAAGGTCGTCGAGGAGGCGCCCTCACCGCTGCTGGACGCCCCGACGCGGGCCCGGATCGGCGCCGCCGCCTGCAACACCGCCCGCAGCGTCGGTTACGTCGGTGCCGGCACGGTGGAGTTCATCGTCTCGGCCGACCGGCGCGACGAATTCTTCTTCATGGAGATGAACACCCGGCTGCAGGTGGAACATCCGGTCACCGAGGCGGTCACCGGCCTGGACCTGGTCGAGTGGCAGCTGCGGGTGGCCGCGGGCGAAAAACTGGCCTTCACCCAGGACGACATCGAGCTGCGCGGTCACGCGATCGAGGCCAGGGTGTATGCCGAGGATCCGGCGCGCGGATTTCTGCCCACCGGCGGGCGGGTGCTGCAGCTGTTCGAAGCGTCGGGCCCCGGCGTACGGGTGGACTCGTCGCTGCTGGCCGGCGTCGTGGTCGGCAGCGACTACGACCCGATGCTGAGCAAGGTGATCGCCCACGGGCACGACCGCGACGAGGCGCTGGCGAGGCTCGATCGCGCGTTGGCGCAGACGGCGGTGCTGGGAGTGCAGACCAACATCGAATTCCTGCGGTTCCTGCTTGCCGACGAGCGGGTGCGCGCCGGTGATCTCGACACCGCGCTGCTGGACGAGCGGCTGGCGCACTTCGAGCCACTGCCCGCACCCGATGACGTGCTGGCCGCCGGTGGGCTCTACCGCCAGTGGGCCTTGACTGTGCGGGCCCGGGGAAATCCGTGGGCGACGCCCACCGGGTGGCGGGTCGGCGGTGCCGCAGCGCCGGTCCGCACCGCGATGTGCACCCCGCAGCGCACCGACACGGTCTCGGTGTGGGGCCCGCCCGAGGCCGCCAGAGTCCAGGTCGGGGACGCCGAAAGCTGCTGCGCCAGTGTAGAAGTAAGCCGGCAGCAGATGAACGTGACGCTGGATGGGCTGCGCCGCGAGTACCGGTACGCCGCGGCTGACCGGAACCTGTGGATCGCCGACGAGCGGGGCACCTGGCAGCTGCGTGAAGCCGAGGAACACAAGGTCCACCGCGCGGCGGGCGCACGGACGGCAGAGGTCCTCAGCCCGATGCCCGGCAGCGTGATCGCCGTGCCGGTAGCTTCCGGTGCCGCGGTGTCCGCGGGCGAGGTGGTGGTGGTTGTCGAGGCGATGAAAATGGAACATTCGCTGGCCGCGCCGATTTCGGGACGAGTGCAGGTACTGGTGTCCGTCGGCGACCAGGTGAAGGTCGATCAGGTGCTGGCCCGGCTGTCGCCCCACGAACCGAACCACGACCACAACCATGAACACAACAAGGAATGACGATGACGACATCGATCACGGCTGGCACACTGCCCAAGGAATATGAGGATCTGCGCAACACGGTGGCCGACTTCGCGCGGACCGTGGTCGCACCCGTCTCGGCCAAACACGATGAGGAGCACAGTTTCCCGTACGAGGTCGTCGCCAAGATGGGCGAGATGGGCTTGTTCGGCCTGCCGTTTCCGGAGCAGTACGGCGGCATGGGCGGCGACTACTTCGCGCTGTCGCTGGCACTCGAAGAGCTCGGCAAGGTCGACCAGTCCGTGGCGATCACGCTGGAGGCCGGCGCCAGCCTCGGGGCAATGCCGATCTACCGGTTCGGCACCGAGGAGCAGAAGCAGAAGTGGCTGCCCGACCTGACCGCCGGCCGCGCGTTGGCCGGCTTCGGGCTCACCGAACCGGGGGCCGGCTCGGACGCCGGCAGCACGCGCACCACGGCGCGGCTCGACGACGGCGAATGGGCGATCACCGGCTCCAAGCAATTCATCACCAACTCGGGAACCGACATCACCTCGCTGGTCACCGTAACAGCGGTCACCGGCACCACCGCCAATGGCGACAAAGAGATCTCTACTATCGTAATTCCCAGCGGCACACCTGGATTCACCGTTGGACCCGCTTACCGCAAGGTCGGCTGGAACGCGTCGGACACCCACCCGCTGTCCTTCGCCGACGCGCGGGTCCCCGAGGCGAACCTGCTGGGCACCCGCGGGAACGGGTTCGCGAACTTCTTGTCCATCCTGGACGAGGGGCGGATCGCCATCGCCGCGCTGGCCACCGGGGCGGCGCAGGGCTGCGTCGATGAAAGTGTCAAGTACGCCAAACAGCGCCAGTCGTTCGGCCGGCCGATCGGCTCCTATCAGGCGATCAGCTTCAAGATCGCCCGGATGGAGGCGCGTGCCCACGGCGCACGCACGGCCTATTACGATGCTGCCGCTAAGATGTTGGCCGGCAAGCCATTCAAGAAGGAAGCGGCGATCGCCAAAATGATCGCGTCGGAAGCCGCGATGGACAACGCCCGCGATGCCACGCAGATCCACGGCGGGTACGGCTTCATGAACGAGTATCCGGTGGCGCGGCACTACCGCGACAGCAAGATCCTTGAGATAGGGGAGGGTACCACCGAGGTCCAACTGATGCTCATCGCGCGATCGCTGGGGCTGTCATGAGCGGCCCGGCAAAGTCGATCGTCCAGCGAGGCTTGTGGTTCGATGAGTTTCAGCTCGGCACGACATACCTGCACCGGCCGGGCCGCACGGTCACCGAAGCCGACAACGTGCTGTTCACCACGCTGACGATGAACACCCAGTCGCTGCACCTGGACGCGGCCTGGGCCGCCGCGCAGCCGGGCTTTCGCGGGGAGCGACTGGTGAACTCGATGTTGACGCTCTCGACGCTGGTCGGGCTGTCGGTTTCGCAGCTGACGCTGGGCACCGTCGTGGCCAACTTGGGCTTCTCGGAAGTGTCGTTCCCCAAGCCGGTTTTCCACGGCGACACTTTGTACGCCGAGACGGTGTGCACCGACAAGCGCGAGTCCAACAGCCGGCCCGGCGAGGGCGTCGTCACCCTTGAGCACACCGGGCGCAACCAGCATGGTGACGTGGTCGCGCGGGCGGTGCGCACCACGCTGGTCCGAAAGCGGCCCAAGGACGGCGACCGATGAGCTTGCGTGCCGCCGGCCCGGGGTGGTTGTTCTGCCCGGCGGACCGACCCGAGCGTTTCGCCAAGGCGGCCGCCGCCGCCGACGTGGTGATCCTCGACCTCGAGGATGGCGTGGCCGCGGCGGACAAGCCCGCGGGCCGCAAGGCATTACGCGAGACGCCACTCGACCCCGAGCGCACCGTGGTGCGGGTCAACGCCGTCGGCACCGACGAGCACGCCCGTGACTTGGCTGCGCTGGCCGACACCGCGTACACGACGGTGATGTTGGCGAAGACCGAATCGGCCGCGCAGGTCGGCGCGCTCGCAAGCCGCGATGTCGTCGCGCTGATCGAGACACCCCGGGGAGCGGTGTGCGCCACCGAGATTGCCGCGGCTGAGGGCACCGTCGCAATGATGTGGGGCGCGGAGGACCTGGTCGCCGCGATGGGCGGCAGCTCCAGCCGGCGGGCCGACGGCACCTACCGCGACGTCGCCCGGCAGGTGCGGTCGACGGTGTTGCTGGCGGCCTGCGCCTTCGGCCGGATCGCCCTGGACGCCGTGCATGTGGACATCCGCGACGTCGGCGGTCTGCAGCTGGACGCCAGCGACGCGGTCGCGGTGGGTTTCGACGGGACGGTCTGCATCCACCCCAGCCAGATCCCGGTGGTGCGCAACGCCTATCGCCCCAGTGCGGAGAAGCTGGACTGGGCGCGGCGGGTATTGGCGGCGGCGCGAAGGGAGCGTGGGGTCTTCGCGTTCGAGGGGCAGATGGTTGACGCGCCGGTGCTCAAGCACGCGCAAATGCTGCTGCGGCGGGCGGGCGAAGGCGCCCAGCGATGACGCCAGGAGCCGATGTTCACTGCGCAGCGATCCGGTCTGGGCGGCCGCATGGCTGCTCCACTGATTTGGCTGCCGGCAAGTGCCTATGACCGTCGGGACGGG
>JAQTVU010000239.1 GCA_028706695.1 Mycobacterium sp. | reverse complement strand
ACGACAAGTTCTTCGTGATGGCATTCCAGGGGGTGCTCTGCCTGTTCCTGCTCGAGATGGGGATGACGGCTTCGCGCAAGTTGAAGGACCTGAGGTCGGCCGGCCGCGGCTTCATCGTGTTCGGTCTGCTGGCGCCGAACATCTTCGCGTCGCTGGGCATCATCGTGGCCCACACCTACGCCTATGTGGTGCACACCGACTTCAAGCCGGGCACCTACGTGCTGTTCGCCGTGCTGTGCGGGGCGGCGTCCTACATCGCCGTCCCCGCGGTGCAGCGGCTGGCCATCCCGGAGGCCAGCCCCACCCTGCCCCTGGCGGCATCGCTGGGCTTGACGTTCTCTTACAACGTCACCATCGGGATCCCGCTCTACATCGAGGTGGCCCGGGTCGTCGCGCAGTGGTTCCCGGGCACCTGAGGACCAGCCCCGGACTAGCCCGGGACTGGCCGCGGCTTAGCCCAGCAGCGTCCGCACCACCGCGTCGGCGAGCAGGCGTCCCCGCGGGGTGAGCACCACCCGGTCGCCATCGGATACCAGCAATCCCTCGGCGACCACGGCCCCGGCGCGTTCGCGCTCCGGGTCGTCCAACCGGTCCAGCGGCAGACCTTGGCGCAAACGGGTTTTCAACAGCACCTCTTCGGTGTGCAGGGCGTCGCCGTCGAGCTGCTCGAAACCACCCACCGGCAACGCGGCACCGGCCAGCATCTCGGCGTAGGCGTTGGGATGTTTGACATTCCACCAGCGCGTGGTGCCGACGAATCCGTGCGCCCCGGGTCCGGCTCCCCACCATTGACCACCGTCCCAGTAACCGAGGTTGTGTCTGCACTCACCGCCGGGTCGGGACCAGTTCGATACTTCATACCAGGTCAGCCCGGCCTCCGACAGCCTGGCGTCAACCATCTCGTAGCGATGCGCGAGCACATCGTCGTCGGGAGCGGCCAACTCACCGCGGCGGACCCGCCGGGCCAACGCGGTGCCCTCCTCGATCGTCAACGCGTACGCGGACACGTGATCCACACCGGTTTCCACCGCCGTGTCGATGGAACGCAACAGGTCCTCGTCGCGCTCTCCGGGCGTCCCGTAGATGAGGTCCAGGCTCACGTGTGCAAAGCCCGCATCCAGCGCTTCCCGGGCCGCAGCCGCCGACCGGTTGGGTGTGTGCACCCGGTCAAGGACCCCCAACACCCGCGGCGCCACCGACTGCATGCCGAGCGACACCCGTGTGTACCCGGCGGCACGGATGGCATCGAAGAATTGCGGCCAGGTCGATTCCGGGTTGGCCTCGGTGGTGATCTCGGCATCCGGCGCCAGCGCGAAGTGCCGACGCACCATGTCCAGCAGCGTGGCCAGGCGCGGGCCACCCAGCAGCGAGGGCGTCCCTCCACCGACGAACACGCTATCCACGGTGGGTGCGCCCAGCCGCGCGGCCGCCAGCCCCAACTCCGTCCCCAGGGCCCCCAACCAGGCGTCCGGGTTTACCCCACCCAACTCGGCCGGGGTGTAGGTGTTGAAATCGCAGTAGCCGCAACGAGTTATGCAGAACGGGACATGCACATACAGTCCAAAGGGCCGGCACGGGCCCGGCGTCAGATCCGGCAGCTCAACCGATTCCTCGTGAAGGGTCATGCCAAATCTTGCCACGCGGGCAGATCGGGCCGCGCCGTCAATCCTGCTCGACCGCGCTGCAACCGCCGCTGGAAGCCTCCACGAAGCCAAGAAGGTGCGTCAACGAGCCCACCGGCGCCGCGCCGGTGCTGCACGACGCGCAGGTGGGCCATGCGCCGGGCCCCTGGGTGGCCATGATCCGATTCGCCACCTCGATCTGCGCTTCGGGGCTGGCCGCCGACGGTAAGCCGTAACCGCCGTTGGCGTCCCATGTCGGCTGACTGATCTGCAGGCCACCGTACAAACCGTTGCCGGTGTCGGCCGCCCAGTTACCGCTGGACTCGCATTGCGCGATGGCTTCCCAGTTGACGTCGTCCGCTCGTGAATTGCTTGCCGATATCGCCAGTGCCGCAATGCACACGGCGAAAAGCAGCAGGATTGCGGCCAGGCATGCGGATACCAAGCCCTTGGCCGCCGCCGGGTGGAGCGTCATATCACGCGCACCTTGCTGGCCAGCCAGCGGCCGTCCACCTTGGTCATCACCATCTTGACCCGACTCCGTTCGATCGTTGCTTTCGCACTTTCGCTGGCCCGGACCGATTGATCGATGAGCATCAGGACGACGACCCTGACCGGAGTGGCCTTTTTCACCCACGCCTCGACAATGGTTCCGCGCGCTGTCGCATGGCTTTCCCGCAGCCTCTGGTGGAGTTGCTGGCTCGATCTGCCGTACTTCTCCCTGAATTCGCCGGTGGAGCCGTCCTGGAGGTCTTGGTACTTGCCTTCGATGGTTTCACCGTCGAAGTTGACCAGCTTGAGGATGTATTTCTGCGCGGCCGCAAGGGCCTGCTTGGCGGCGACATCCTTCTGATGCTCCTGGTAAAGCAGCTGCCCACCGAAGCCCACCACGGCCAACGCGGCGACCACCACAGCGGCCGTCACCCACCGGAAGGCGGGTTGTCTCGGGCGACCACGACTGGGCGCCGCGCGATCAGGAGGGGCGGCACCGACGCGGTGCCGCACGATCCTGGGGATTCGCTCAGTGCTCGCGAAATGCGACGCGCCGGCGGGTCTTTTGGCGATTGAGCGGACGTCTTGGCCGTCCCCGACTCGCGATCCAAGCACGATGACCTCGATCCCCTATCAGTTTTCAGCGAAGTAATTATCGGGTGCCACTTGTGTCACTCTGGCAACGAATTGGCAGCTTTTTGGCCGGCCGCTGCAGCCACTGCGGGGGTGGGCGATCGGCATCCGTGGCACAATGGAGGTCGTGACCGCCGTCCAGCCCAGCTTGCGCATCGCGCTGGTGGCCCGTCGGCACATCGATTTCAAGCTTGTCTGCAGCTGCTGCTGTCTGCGTTGACGTCGTCGACTCAACCTGTAGGACCAACGGGCGCCGGATCTGCGCCGCCGCAGGATCACCTCGGTGAGTTGCGTTTCCGTGCATGCATTCCCGCAAAAGCACGCATTGCCGCAAAAGGAGGAGAACGCCGCAATGACCGCGGAGTATCACAAGTGGCTCAACGATTACCGATTTCGGAACGCCAGTATTCGAAAGCGTCAGTGCGGCAACGGTTTCGGACGCTATGTTGGCGCGCCGGGGCACGCACCGAATTTTCAGACCGGGGAAGGAAACCCATGACGACCGCCCAAGTGAGGAAACGGTCCGAGGCGCAACTGCGTGAGGTGGCGGCGCGCGCAGCCGCGGACCTCGAGGGCGCCGGCGCCATCGAGGTGCTGCGGTGGACGGATGAGACCTTCGGCGGGGTCCGCGGACCGCGCGGACGGGAAACGTGTAGCTACGTGGTCGCATCCAGCATGCAGGACGCCGTGCTGATCGACCTGGCCGCGAAGGTGCGGCCGGGCGTACCGGTCGCATTCCTGGATACCGGATACCACTTCGTCGAGACCATCGGCACGCGCGATGCGGTCCGGTCCGTCTACGACGTTGACCTGCTCGACATCGCTCCGGAGCACACGGTCGCCGAGCAGGATGCACTGCTGGGCAAGGACTTGTTCGCCCGCGACCCCGCCGAATGCTGCCGGCTGCGCAAGGTGGCCCCGCTGCGGAAGGCCCTCGGTGGCTTCTCGGCATGGGTGACCGGGCTCCGCCGGGTCGACTCGCCGACACGGGCCAACGCCCCCGTGGTGAGCTTTGACGAGGCCTTCAAGCTCGTGAAAATCAGCCCCCTGGTGTTATGGACCGACCAGGACGTCGAGGACTACATCGCCGAGCACGGCGTGCTGGTGAATCCGCTGAGCTACGACGGCTATCCGTCGATCGGCTGCGCCCCCTGCACGTCGAAGCCGCTCGATGGCGCCGACCCGCGCAGCGGTCGCTGGCAGGGGACCGCCAAAACCGAATGCGGGCTGCATGTTTCATAGACGCCAACTACCGACCAGTCCGCCCGCAACGACCCGCAGCCCTGCCCGCCTTGACCAGCCGAGTGACGTCTGGTCCGACCGAGCAGGCTGGATGACGTCGGCCGGCTCGTGCGTGGCCAGGAACTGGCGTGCCCAGTTGTCGAAGTGGGCGGTACGGATCGTCAACGACGGAGCCCGTCCGGCGCTGAGACCGGTCTTGCGCCAGTCGTAGTCGATGCGGCTGACGATATCCTTCGCGAACGTGTCACCGAGGATTGGCTTCTCGGCATCGGCGTCGACCGCTCGTGCGTACAGTGTCGCGAGCATGGTCTCCGGTGCGCCATGCAGATTGACGCGGAGCTTTTCATTCACGGTGTCGAGGCTAGCGGCCCGCGCCGACGACCACCTGAAGTGTGAGGCCCCCGCCACCGTCGGCGCATAGTCCGATCCCGGCGCTGACAGCCTTCGTCACCTCAGCAGTTGACTGGCAACATCGAGTGTCATAGACACGCTCGTACACTGGCGTCTGGAGATACCCCATGACCGACTTCGTCTTAATACATGGCACCACGCAGGGTCCGACTGGCTGGGACCACATCTCTGACATCTTGGTCAGCCACGGGGACGCGGTTCACGCCGTGCAGCTCGATGACAGCCCCAGCATGAGCACCTTCGAGTACGCACACGCAGTTGCCTCGCAGCTGCCTCAGGCCTGCCTGGACCCCGTGGTGGTCGCCCACTCTGGATCTGGCCTACTTCTGCCCGACGTGGCGCGGCGGCTTCACGCCCGCCATCAAGTCTGGCTCGCGGCCATGATCCCGTCCCCGTCGGGCCAACCGCTGGCAGAGGAGTTGGGGAGTTCAGCACACGCGATCGTCAACCCCGAGTGGATTGGCCAGGACCCCACACAAGACCCGGCAGCGGCCATGTACTTCCTGTTTCACGACTGCCGATGGCCACGTGCGCGATGGGCACTTGACACACTGCGCCGCTTCCTGCCCGAACACGCCTACACCCAGCCGATTGCCCTGGCCTCCGAGATTCCATCGACCTACGTTCTTTGTTCGGGAGATCGAACTCTGCAGCCCGAATGGAGCCACAACGCTGCCATCGAACGCCTCGGAATTGAACCCATCACCATCGACGCGGGGCACTGTCCACACGTCAGTTCACCGGACGTCGTCGCTGAAATACTGCTCACCGCTGCCGCGTGAAACACGAATGCTCAAAGCGTTAACAAGACATTCACGTTC
>JAQTVU010000238.1 GCA_028706695.1 Mycobacterium sp. | reverse complement strand
CACGATGGCCGGTCCGCACTCGCCGAACGATACTGCGGGCAGCGGCAGACCACACCCCGCCCGACCGCAGCCCGCGCAACCGCGGCCGGTTGGCTTTCCCCACACCCCGCCGTTCGCGTCCGTACCCGACGACGCAGGAACTCCGTCGGCCAATTATGTCGGGCCGACCCCGCCGCCGGTCCGCTACCCGCGGCGACGGTCCAGGCGGCGCCTGGCGATCGGGGGCCTGATGGCCATCGCGCTGGTTGCCGGGTTGACCGTCGCGATCGTCTTCGGAGTCCGCACCAACGGCGCCAACACCGGCGCCAGGTTCTCCGAGGGGGCGGCCAAGACCGCCATCCAGGACTACCTCAACGCCCTCGAGCACCGCAACGTCGACGTCATCGTCCGAAACGCGCTGTGCGGCATGTACGACGGCGTGCGCGACAAACGCTCCGACCAGGCGCTGGCCAAACTCAGCAGCGACGCGTTCCGCAAGCAGTTCTCCGAGGTCGAGGTAACCTCGATCGACAAGATCGTCTACCTGTCGCAATACCAGGCCCAGGTGCTGTTCACGATGAAGGTGTCGCCCGCCGCCGGCGGCCCGCTGCGCGGACAGTTGCAAGGCATCGCGCAACTTCTCTTCCAGCGCGGCCAGATCGAGGTGTGCTCGTATGTGCTGCGAACCGGGGCTTCCTACTGAGCCGCGCCGACTCGCTCGCGGGTCGATTGGACTCGCGGGTCAGTTGAACGAGTCGCCACAGGCACACGAACCGGTGGCGTTGGGGTTTTCGATGGTGAAGCCCTGCTTCTCGATGGTGTCCACGAAGTCGATCGAGGCGCCCGCCACGTAGGGCGCGCTCATCCGGTCCACCGTCAGGGTCACTCCGCCGAACTCGGCGGTCAGATCGCCGTCCAGGGTGCGGTCGTCGAAGAAGAGGTTGTAGCGCAGGCCGGCGCATCCGCCTGGCTGCACCGCGATGCGCAGCGCCAGGTCGTCACGTCCCTCCTGGTCCAGCAGCGACTTCGCCTTGGCGGCAGCGGCCTCGGTCAGGATCACGCCGTGGGTCTTGGCGTCCGACTCGTTTTGCACCGTCATTGCTTCTCCTACCTGCTCATCATGGGTGGGTTGGCTTGAGGCGTCATCCCCGTTGCCCAAGAATGCTACCCAAAGTATTGGGCGGGCCCGACAGCCCACTGACTCAACGGTACCTCGCCGGACCGCTGTTCCCGAGTCGCGCCGCCACCTGTGATGCTAATCCCATCAGCTGATTCGCCGCGTCGGCCTGGGCCAACCGCACCGAACCGGCGTAATCGGCGATGGACAACGCGGACATGATCCCGGCCGAACGCACCCCGGTGTTGTCCAGGCCGACCTGGCCGGCCAGCACGATCACCGGAAGCGCCAGTGGACGCGCTGCGTCGGCGAGGAATCCCACCACCTTTCCGTGCAGGGACTGTTCGTCGAACTTGCCCTCGCCGGTGATGATCATGTCCGCGATCTCGAGGTCCTCGGCCAGACGGGTGTGCTCGGCGATGATCGCCGCACCGGATTCGCACCGGCCGCCCAGCGCCAGCAACCCGGCGCCGATGCCCCCGGCGGCGGCGGCGCCCGCCTCGGAGCTCACGTCGCGTCCGGCCACCGCTTCCAGCTCGAGCGCCCATGCCGCGAGGCGGACCTCCAGCGCCGCAACGGTGGCCGTGTCCGCCCCTTTCTGCGGCCCGAACACACGGGCCGCGCCCCATGGCCCGGTCAACGGGTATTCGGTGTCCGAGGCGGCGATCAGCTCGATGCCGGCAAGTTGCCGGCGCGCGACATCCAGCCCGCCGAGTTCGGCGATCATTCCGTGCCCGCCGTCGGTGCAGGCGCTGCCCCCCAGCCCGACCACGATCCGCCGGCTCCCCGCCCGCAGCGCCTCGGCGATGAGCTGTCCGACTCCCCTGCTGTGGGCGGCCAGCGCGGTTGCCGGGGTGGGAGGACCGTCCAGCAGTGCCAGACCGCAGGCCTGCGCGCACTCCAGATAAGCGGTGGCCGAGCCGGCGTCGAAAACCCACTCGGCTTCCGCCGTGCCGTCCAGCGGTCCGGACACCCGCAGTCGCCGTCTCCGCCCGACCCGATTGGCCAGCACGTCGACGAAGCCGGGGCCGCCGTCGGACTGCGGGGCGACGATGAACCGGTCAGCCGGGCGTGACCTGGTCCACCCGGTCGCGATGGAGGCGGCGGCCTCCACGGCCGAGAGGCTGTCGCCGTAGCAATCCGGGGCCACCAGCACCAGCATGGCCGGCAACTGCAGACGACCGGGCGAGAGGCCGGCGGTAACGCCGTCCGCGGCCCTCGAGCCGTCGTTCATCACGGGTAGCCGTTCATATGACATCTAAGCGTAGGGCCAAGTCAGATACTGACGCATGCGTAATAGTGGCGCATTCCGGGGCCACGTGGGGCCGGATCGCCCGCGAAGTAACCTGGCGACTGTGAAGCTACTGGGCCGCAAGAAGGACCGCGAAGAGGACCTTGGGACGGGCGGCGGGACCCCGGCCGCTCCAGACGCCGCAAATTCCGCCGACACGGCCGCCCGGGCGTTGCGCAGGACGGGGCCCAAAGGTCGTCCCACGCCCAAACGCGACCAGGCCCGGCGCAGCACCAGGAGAGGCCCGGTCGCGCCGGCCCCGATGACCGCGTCGGAGGCACGGGCCCGGCGCAAAGCGATGGCCGGCCCCAAGCTCAGCCGCGAGGAGCGCAGGGCCGAGAGAGCCTCTAGCCGCGCCCGGATGAGCGAACGCCGCGAGCGCATGATGGCCGGCGAGGAGGCATATCTGCTGCCGCGGGACAAGGGCCCGATACGCCGCTATGTGCGTGATGTGGTGGATGCCCGGCGCAACGTGCTCGGCCTGTTCATGCCGGCGACGCTGGCCCTGCTGTTCGTGATGTTCGCGGTCCCGCAGGTGCAGCTGTACATGTCTCCGGCGATGCTGGGACTGATGCTGGTGATGGGCGTCGACGGTTTCCTCCTGGGCCGCAAGGTCAACAAGCTGGTCGACGTGAAGTTTCCGAACAACACCGAAAGCCGCTGGAAGCTGGGCCTTTACGCCGCCGGTCGGGCTTCGCAGATGCGCAGGTTCCGGGCGCCCAGGCCCCAGGTCGAGCGCGGCAGCAGTGTTGGGTGAGCGGCGCCGGGAAGCCATTTGAGCCCGGTGCGCACCCTGGTGCTCGGCGGAATCAGGTCGGGCAAGTCCCGCTGGGCGGAGGACGCCATCGCCGCCGCACCCCCGCCCGGCCGGCCGGTCCGGTACGTGGCGCCCGGGCCGGCCGCCTGGGACGACGCGGCCTGGGCCCGGCGGGTCGCGCAGCACCGGGGCCGCCGGCCGGCACATTGGGCAACGGTCGAGACCGACGACGTCACCGCCGAACTTCGGCGAGCACCGCACGGCCCCACCCTCATCGACGACCTGGGTGGCTGGCTGGCCGCCACGCTGGACCGCCACCGCGCGTGGGAGGGTGGGCCGGTGACGGCCCCCGTCGACGACCTGCTGGCCGCGGTCGCGGCGTTCGAGTCGACGCTGGTGCTGGTCAGCCCGGAAGTCGGGATGGCCGTGGTGCCGGCCACCGCGGCCGGTCGCCGGTTCGCCGACGAACTGGGCCTGCTCAACCAGCGGGTTGCCGCGTTGTGTGACCGGGTGGTGCTGGTGGTGGCCGGCCAGGCGATACCGATCAAGCCGGCGGGGGCTTGATGGAATTCCCGCCGGTGTCGCCGCCGGACGCCGACGTCGCCGCGGCCGCCCGCGCCCGTCAGGACAGCCTGACCAAGCCGCGGGGCGCCCTGGGCCGCCTCGAGGACCTCTCGGTCTGGGTCGCCGCGTGTCAGCAGCAGTGCCCGCCCAGGCAGTTCCGGCGCGCCCGGGTGGTGGTGTTCGCTGGTGACCACGGTGTCGCCCGTTCCGGGGTGTCGGCTTATCCGCCGGAGGTCACCGCCCAGATGGTCGCCAACATCGAGGCCGGCGGGGCGGCGATCAACGCGCTGGCCGACGTCGCCGGGGCGACGGTACGGATCGCGGACGTGGCGGTCGACGCCGACGCGGCCTCGGCGCGCATCGGCGCGCACAAGGTGCGGCGCGGCAGCGGCGACATCAGCAGTGAGGACGCGCTGACCGGTGACGAGACCCTCGCCGCGGTTGCGGCGGGCCGGCGCATCGCCGACGAGGAGGTCGACGCCGGCGCCGACTTGCTCATCGCCGGCGACATCGGCATCGGCAACACCACGGCGGCCGCCGTGCTGGTGGCGGCGCTGACCAACGCCGAGCCGGTCGTGGTCGTCGGCTTCGGGAGCGGTGTCGACGACACCGGGTGGGCACGCAAGACGGCCGCGGTGCGCGACGCCCTGTTTCGGGCGCGGTCGGTGTTGCCCGACCCGATCGGGCTGCTGCGCTGCTGCGGCGGTGCGGACCTGGCCGCGATGGCGGGTTTTTGCGCCCAGGCCGCGGTGCGGCGGACCCCGCTGCTGCTCGACGGTATGGCGGTGACGGCCGCCGCGCTGGTTGCCGATCGGCTGGCACCGGGCGCCCGGCGGTGGTGGCAGGCCGGTCACCGCTCCACCGAGCCAGGGCACGCGCTGGCGCTGACGGCGCTGGAGCTGGACCCGATCCTGGATCTGGGCATGAGGCTGGGTGAGGGCAGCGGCGCGACGACGGCGCTGCCGGTGCTGCGCGCCGCGGTGGCCGTGCTGTCGTCGATGGCGACGTTCACCGAGGCCGGCGTCTCCGACCGCCCTGCCCCGTGATACGGTCGCTGGCCATCGCTTTCTCGTTCGGGACGGTGCTGCCCGTGCCGCGGGCCGGGAACGCCGCAATGGGCCGGGGAGCCATGACCGCGCTGCCCGTGGTCGGGGCCGCGCTGGGGGCGGTCGCCGCGGCCGTCACATGGGGCGGCGCCGTGGTCTTCGGCGCGTCCAGCGCGATACCCGGCCTGCTGGCGGTGGCGGCGCTGCTGCTGGCCACCCGCGGTCTGCACATCGACGGCGTCGCCGACACGGCCGACGGGCTGGGCTGTCACCGGCCGCCGCCGCGCGCGCTGGCGGTGATGCGCGACGGGTGCAGCGGGCCGTTCGGCGTGGCCGCGGTTGTGCTGGTGATCGTTTTGCAGGGGCTGGCCTTCGCGGCGCTCCCGGCCGCCGGGATCGTGGTGGCGGTGGTTGCCGGCCGGGTCACCGCGGTGCTGGCCTGCCGTCGCTCGGTGCCGGCGGCCGACGGTAG
>JAQTVU010000237.1 GCA_028706695.1 Mycobacterium sp. | reverse complement strand
CGGGACGTCTGAGCGGCCTTTGAGCATTGCCACGCCCCTGCGAACACCGCTGCGCGTCCTGACCACGGGCGTGCAGGCGGCCACCGCCCTCGCCAGCGCGTCGGTGAACATCGCCGCGATTCCGTTGCGTGAAAGCGTCAGAGCCGTCTTCGCCGACCTGCCGCGCGAACCGCTCAGCCGGCGCTGCTGGCGCGGCGAGCACCGCGCCTGGATCGAGGTGCACGGCCTGCACGGTTCGCACGGCGGTGACCTCGGGCCGGCCGTGCTGGAGGCGGTCCGGGCCCGTCCCGGCGTCGCCTCGGCCAGGCTGAATCATCCCCTGTCGCGCGTGGTGGTCGACATCGGCGGCGACGCCACGCTTGCTGACCTGTGCCGCGCCGTCGACGGCGCCGAAAAACATTGCGGGTCAAGGCAAGATAAACCAGCGACGCGCCCGGCGAGCCTGCCCGCCGACGGCGGGGTGCTGGCCGTGCGGGCGGTGACCGTGGCCGCCGAGGCCGCAGGGCTCGGCTTGGCGCTGACCGGGCGGGCGCTGCGCTGGCCGCGGCTGCCCCTCGGCGCGCTGGCGGGCGCGGTCGCGGTCGATTACCAACCGCGGCTGCGCCGGCTGGTCGAGAACCGCATCGGCCGGCCCGCGACGGACACGCTGATGACACTGGTCATCGCGGCCGCGGAGACGGCCACCCAGTCTGCGGGGTCGCTGTCGGTGGGTCTGGTGATGCAGTGGCTCAAAGCCGTCGAGTGCCGCGCCGAGGCGCGCGCCTGGCGCCGGCACGAGCCGGAGCTGGCCGCGCACACCGACCGGCCGCAGCCGGACACATCCTCACGACCCAAACCGGCACGCGGCCGGCCCGTGGAACGCTACGCGGGCCGCTTCGCCCTCGTCTCGGCGCTGAGCGCCGGGCTGGTCGGTGTGACCACCCGCAGCATCAACATGGCCGCGACCGCCATGCTGGTGACCACCCCCGCAGCCAACCGCACCGCCCCGGAGGCTTTCGCCGCGACGCTCGGGCGAGGATTGGCCGACCGGCACGCGGTGCTGGCGTTGCGGCCGGAGGCATTGCGGCGCCTGGACCGCGTCGACGCGATCGTCATCGACCCGCGGGTGTTGTGCACCGCGCGGCTGCGGGTGGCGGGCATCCGCGGCGCCCATGAAGCGGAGCTGCCCGCGGCGTGGAACCGCGCCCACCTGCTGCTGGAGGACACGGGCTTGAGGCCCGGCTGGCACCCGCTGCCCGGCGTAGCGGCCGGCGGGCCGGCCGCCGGGGTCGAGGCGCTGTTGTGCTTCACGCACCACCCGCTGGCGGCGGCCGTGGTCACCGAGGCGCACCGGATCGCGGCGGATCTGATCACCGTCGACGGCGATGCGCTGGATGAGCTGCGACCGGCGTTTGACGACATCCGCCCACAGGACGGGCCCGTCGAGGACGCGCTGGCCCGCGCCGTGGCGGACCTGCAGGAGGCGGGTCGCACGGTGGCCGTCTTGTCGTCGGGCGCCGCGCAAGCGCTGTGGTCTGCCGATGTGGCGCTGGGCCTGATGCCCGACGGTAGCGGGCCGTTTCCCTGGAACGCCAACCTGTTTCTGCCGGACCTGGCCGCCGCCTGGCGGGTGCTGCACGCGCTTCCGGCGGCCCGGGCCGCCGCCCGGCGGGGTGTCGCGATAGCGGCCGGCGCCACGGCGATGGGGTCGCTGCTGATGATTCCGGGTGTCCGGGGCACCGGCCGGGGCCCGGTGGCCACCGGCGCGGCCGCGGGCCTGCTCTCGGGCCACCTGCTGGCGCGTGGCGTGATCGGCGCCCAGGCGCCGCGCCCGGCGCCCGTTCGGGAATGGCATGCGATGTCGGTCGAGCAGGTCCGCAGGGAGCTGCCACCGCCGGGCCCGGAACCGGCCGGCGAGCCCGTGCAGCTCGCGCTGGCCGCCCTCGGCGCCCCGCCGCCCGAAACGCCCGCGCGCGCGTTCTGGCAGTTCCTCAAGGCCGTCCGCGCCGAGCTGACCGACCCGCTGACCCCCGTGCTGGCACTGGGCTCGGCGGCCAGTGCGGTGCTCGGCTCGCCCGTCGACGCCGTGCTGGTCTTTTCGGTGCTGACCGGCAACTCCATGCTCGCGGCCAGCCAGCGGCTGCGCGCCGAGAACCGGCTGAACCGTCTGCTGGCCCAGCAGACCCCGCCGGCCAGGAAGGTGGTGGGCGATTCGAATGGGCAGCGGGTGTACGCCGATGTCATCGCCGCCCAGTTGCAGCCCGGCGACGTCGTCGAGGTGCGAACGCATGAGGTGGTGCCCGCCGACGCGCGGATCATCGAAGAGGTCGACGTCGAGGTCGACGAGTCGTCGTTGACCGGCGAGTCGCTGTCGGTGGAGAAGCAGGTCGAGGCCACGCCGGGCGCCGACCTCGCCGAGCGGCGCTGCATGCTCTACGCCGGGACCACCGTGGTGGCCGGGACCGCGGTCGCGCTGGTGACCGCGGTCGGGGCCGACACCCAGCAGCGCCGCGCCGCCGACCTGGTGTCCGGTGACCTGTCGCCCGAGATCGGCCTGCAGCACCAGCTCAGCCAGCTGACCAATCGGGCGTTTCCGGTCAGCATGACCGGCGGGGCGCTGGTCGGCGCGCTGGGGCTGCTGCGCGGGGCGGAGCTGCGTCACGCGGTGGCCAGCGGCATCGCCATCGCCGTGGCCGCGGTTCCCGAGGGCATGCCGCTGGTGGCCACCCTCGCCCAGGCCGCGTCGGCGCGCCGACTGACGAAGTTCGGGGCGCTGGTCCGCGTGCCGCGCTCGGTGGAGGCGCTCGGCCGCATCGACGCGGTCTGCTTCGACAAGACCGGAACGCTCAGTGAAAACCGCCTGCGGGTGGCGCAGGTCCATCCGGAGCGGGGGTTCACCCGCGAGGAGGTGCTGCGCTGCGCGGCCCATGCCGCCCCGGTGTCCAACGGCGATCCCCATGTGCACGCCACCGATGCCGCCATCGTCGCGGCCGCCTCGGCCGTCGAGGCCGCCGGGCAGATCCGCCGGCCCACCGGCGCTCACCTCCCGTTCCGGTCCGGCCGGTCGTTCTCGGCGTCGGTCACCGACCGGGAGCTGACCGTCAAGGGCGCGCCCGAAGTGGTCCTCGCCGCCTGCGATGACGTCTGCGGTGACGTCCGGTCGGACGGCGAACGGGCGGTCGCCGAGCTGGCGGCCCACGGCTTGCGGGTGATCGCGGTGGCGCGGCGCCGGCTCAGTCCCGAGCAGGCGCGGGAGATCCGGGACGATCCCGACGACATCGCCCGCTTCTGCACGGACGGGCTGACGCTGGTGGGGTTCCTCGGGCTCTCCGACACCCCCCGGCCCGAGGCTGCCGGTCTGCTTGCGACGCTGCGCCGGCAGCAGGTGGGCGTCAAACTCATCACCGGCGATCACCCGATCACCGCCACGGCCATCGCCGCCGAGCTGGGTTTGCCGGTGACTCCAGAGCAGGTCATCGGCGGTGCGGAGTGGGACGCGCTGTCGCGCAAAGACCAGGAGCGGGTGGTGACCGAGCGGGTGATCTTCGCCCGGATGACACCGGAGAACAAGGTCCAGGTCGTGCAGGCGCTGGAAGCGGCCGGGGTGCTGTGCGCGATGGTCGGCGACGGCTCCAACGACGCCGCCGCCATCCGGGCCGCCACCGTCGGCATCGGCGTCGTGGCCGGGGGCAGCGACCCGGCCCACATGGCCGCCGACGTGGTGCTGGTCGACGCCCGGATCGAGGCCCTGGTGCAGGCCATCGAGGAAGGGCGCCAACTCTGGCAACGGGTGCAGGCGGCGGTCTCGGTGCTGCTGGGCGGCAACGCCGGCGAGGTGGTGTTCGCGATCATCGGCAGCGCGATCACCGGGGCCTCGCCGCTGAACACCCGCCAGCTGCTGCTGGTGAACATGATGACCGACGCGCTACCGGCCGCGGCCCTCGCGGTCAGCAAGCCCCGCGGCGCCGTCGACACCGGTCTGCGCGGCCCCGACCAGCCCGCGCTGTGGCGTGCCGTCGCCGTGCGCGGGGCCACCACCGCCGCCGCAGCCACGGCGGCGTGGGCGATGGCCAGCGTGACCGGGTTTCCCCGACGGGCATCCACGGTGGCGCTCGTCGCCCTGGTGGCCGCCGAGTTGGGCCAGACGCTGCTGGATTCTCACGCCCCGCTGGTCGTGCTGACCACGTTGGGGTCATTGGCGACGATGGCGACGCTGATCAGCATCCCCGTGGTCAGCCAGCTGCTCGGTTGCACCCCGCTCGATCCGCTGGGATGGGCGCAGGCTCTGGGCGCGGCTGCCGCCGCGACGGTCGCTCTGGCGATTGTGAACGGGTTCGACAAAGCGGGCAGACCGGGCACGGCGCCGTCACCGCCATCCCCGGACACGACGTCGGGCAACCACCACGGCCCCGGTCGGTCTCGACGATCTCCACAAGCCCGGCGCGCCACAGCAGCGCGTATATCTGCCGCAGCGGCACGGCCAGCGCCCAGGCAATCGCCGACACCAGCGGATCGGCCATAGCCTCGGACGTCGACATACTTGAGACGGTGACCACACCGTTCGGCCGAACGGCAAAGGCTTCGTTACCGAAAGGCAAACCATGGACGAAAAGAAGTCGCGCACCAGGGTCTCCCAACGTGAAGCCCTGCAGAAGATCCGCGAGGGCGAGACCTTCGTCGTGAAGCTGCCGCTGCTGGGCAAGACCGAGATACCCCGCCCCGAGCAACTGGCCTACTACGGCGGGCTGGCCGCCCTCGCCGCCTTCGAACTCATCGACTGGCCGGTGGCGGTCGTCATCGCCGCCGGACACATCCTGGCGAGCAGCCACCACAACCGGGTGCTGGAGGAGATCGGCGATGCGATGGAGAACGCCTAGAGACCAAAGATCAGGCGCTGAGCGAGCTGCGCGCCCGGTGGAACTCCAGCGTGACCCGGGTGCCCGCGGGGGTGCGCACCGTGTCGACCCGATCGGCCAGTCCACCCATCAGCGTGAGCCCGCGCCCGCGCCGCTTGGTGCGCCGGCTCGCCGAGGAGTCCGCGAGCCACTGCCCGGTGTCGCTGACGGTGACCGCGACCGTCTCCTCCCGCGCGAAGGCCTCGACCGACACCGTCCCGCGCGGCGGCTCGTGGCTGCCGTGTTCGATCGCGTTGGTGACCGCTTCGTCGGTGGCCAGCAGGATGTCCAGCTCGAGGGCCGGGACCACGGCGATGTTGTTCAGCCAACCGCGCAGCTGCCCGCGCGCGACGGGAATCT
>JAQTVU010000236.1 GCA_028706695.1 Mycobacterium sp. | reverse complement strand
CTGCCGTGAACGACGTTGTGGTGGGGGTAGAGGTCGAAAGTCAACAGGGCGCCGAGCGCGAAGGGCGCAACGATCGACAGGACGGATATCACGCCGGCGGCGCCCTGGCGGCCCCGAAGCAGCGAGACGTCGAGTTCCAGACCCACGATGAACATGAAGAGCACCAGTCCGAGCTGACCCAATATGCCCAAGTAGGGCAGCACGCCGCTGGGGAAGATGTAGGTGTCGACGTGATGGGGCAACAGGCCGAGCAGGCTGGGGCCGAGCGCAATTCCGGCGACGATTTCGCCGATCACCGCCGGCTGCCGGAAAATGCGGGCAACCCTGCCGAATAGCCGCGCGAGCGCCATGATCGCCGCGACGTCGAGGAGCACGTACGAAAAGACGTTCGTCACGGCGCACAGTGCACCATATACACCTGGCCGACGCGAGCCGAATCATGTTGCGGTCCGCGCGCTGTCACCGACCCGCCCCGGCGGCCTAGCGCACCGTGCGGTTGCGCAGCCGGTCCAGCAGGCCGTGCACCGCACGCTCGGTGACCGACAGGGGCCAGGTCAGCGTCTCACCGACTTTGACGATGTCGTCGATCCGGTCGACGATGGCCTCCACCGGCTCGACCAGCCCGAGCAGCCGCTTGGCCAGGTTGTCGAGGCCGGAAAGGGTGCCGTCCAGGCGATCGAGGCCGGCCTCCATGCGCTCGACCGTGGCGTTGAGCGCATGGAGGGAACTGTTGAGCTCAGCCATCGTCTTGCTCAGCCCGTCGAGGACGTCTTCGACCTGTTCCACCGTCTTGTCGGCGTTCAGCGCCGCCAGGGTGAGCGTCTTGATCCGGCTGCGCTCCGGCCGGCCGCGGCCGGTTCTGTATGCCATGACGGTGATTATCGCCGGCGTCAGCCGGGCAGCTTGGACGCGGCCGCCCGGTCGAGCAGCCACCGGGTGGTTTCGGATCCGACCGCCCCGGCCGCCGGTACGGAGGCCGGCGGGGCGCCGCCGATCGCAGCGGCCGCCGCGTCGGCCTTCGACGCTCCCGACACCAGCAGCCAGACTTCCCGCGATCGCTGAACCGCCGGCAGTGTCAAAGTGATTCGCTGAGGCGGCGGCTTGGGGGAATTGTCCACCGGGACCACCATGCGGGTCGTTTCGCGCACCGCAGCAGTCTCCGGGAACAGGGAGTTGATGTGGCCCTCTGGCCCCATGCCCAGCAGGTGGACGTCGAAATCCGGCACCAGCGCGCCGGATTCGGCGTTGGCCGCGAGCAGCTGTTCGTAGGCCAGCGCCGCGGCGGCGAGATCGCTGCCGAATTCGCCGTCGCTGGCCGGCATCGCGTGCACGTGGCTGGACGGGATGTCGATGCGGTCGAGCAACGCCTCCCGGGCCTGCTTGTCGTTGCGCTCGTCGTCGTTCTCCGGGACGTAGCGCTCGTCGCCCCAGAACAGATGCACCTTGGACCAGTCGACCAGCTGCGCCAGGTCGCCCACCTGCTCGAGTAGCGCGATGCCGTTGCTGCCGCCGGTGAGCACGACCAGCGCCCGCCCCCTGGCCATCATGGCGCTCTGCATGGTGTCGACCAAGCGCCTGGCCGCCGCCTCGATCAGGGCCCGGGGCTCATCGAAGACGTCGACGACGGTATTCACACGTGCTGCACTTTCTCGATGCCTTCCAGCGCTGATTGGTAGATCTCGTCGGGGTCCAGTCGCCGCAGGTCTTCGGCGAGGCACTCGCCGGTTTCCCGGCGCGCCAACGGAAGCAGGGTGTCCGGCCGGGCCGTCCGGCTCAGCGTGGCCGTCCTGCCCTCCTGGGGCCGGCTCAAGACAATGGTCTCGCTGCTGCGCACCAGCTCCACCCTGAGCCCGCCCACGGCCCGGCGTACTGGCCCGTCGATGCGACTGGCCAGCCAGCCCGCCAGGACGTCGAGCGCGGGCTCGTCTCTCAGCCCGGATACCAGTGCCGACTCGATCGGGTCGTGCGGCGGCTGGTCGACGGTGGAGGCGAGCAACGCCCGCCAGTATGTGACGCGCGCCCAGGCCAGGTCGGTGTCACCGGCGGTGTAGCCGGGCAGTCGGCTCTTGATCGCCGACACCGGATCGACGCCGTTGGTGGCGTCGGTGATGCGCCGAATCGCCAACTTGCCCAACGGGTCTTGGGCGGGTACCGCCGGTGCGACGTCCGGCCACCACGCCACCACCGGGATGTCGGGCAGCAGGAACGGGGTGACCACGCTGGCGGCGTGGCCGGCAAGCGGTCCGGACAGCCGCAGCACCACGACCTCGCCGGCGCCGGTGTCGCCGCCGGCGCGCAGTTGTGCGTCCAGGCGGGGTTTGTCGGCATAAGGGTCGCCCCGCATCGTGACGATGATGCGGCTGGGGTGCTCGTGGCTGGCGGCGTTGGCCGCTTCGATGGACTCTTCGAGCACGGCCACGCTGTCCGGCGCGATGATCAGCGTCAACACCCGGCCCATCGCGACGGCCCCGGTTCGTTCTCGCAGCTCGTGGAGTTTCTTGTTGACCGCGGTGGTGCTGGTGTCCGGCATGTCGACGATCATTGGCGTCGCTCCTCCTCATCGCTTCGCTCTGCATCGTCGTCGACGCGGATCATGGGCGTCGCTCCTCCTCATCGCTTCGCTCTGCATCGTCGTCGACGCGGATCATGGGCGTCGCTCCTCCTCATCGCTTCGCTCTGCATCGTCGTCGACGCGGATCATGGGCGTCGCTCCTCCTCATCGCTTCGCTCTGCATCGTCGTCGACGCGGATCATGGGCGTCGCCATTCCCGGCCGGTGCGGCGCAACATGTCAAAGGATGACTCCGGGCCCCACGTACCGGCCTCGTACGGTTCCGGCTTGCCGTGGGCGGCCCAGTTGTTCAAAGCGGGATCCAGTATCCGCCAAGCCAACTCGACCTCTTCGTTGACCGGGAACAGGGACGGCTCGCCGAGCAGCACGTCCAGGATCAGCTGCTCGTAGGCCTCCGGGGACTCCTCGGCGAACGCCGAACCGTAGGAGAAATCCATGTTGACGTCACGGACCTCCATCGCGGTGCCGGGCACCTTGGAGCCGAAGCGCAGGGTGACCCCTTCGTCGGGCTGTACCCGGATGACCATCGCGTTGGCGCCCAGCTCGTCGGTCATCGTGGCGTCGAACGGCAGATGCGGTGCGCGTTTGAACACCATGGCGATCTCGGTCACCCTGCGGCCCAAGCGTTTTCCGGTGCGCAGGTAGAACGGCACCCCGGCCCAGCGGCGGGTGTTCACCTCGAGGGTGATGGCGGCGAACGTCTCGGTGGTGGAGTCCGTCGCGAAACCCTCCTCGTCGAGCAGGCCGACCACCTTCTCGCCGCCCTGCCAGCCGCCGGCGTACTGCCCGCGGCTGGTGGTCTCATCCAGCGGCTCGGCCAGCTGCGTGGCCGACAGCACCTTGATCTTCTCCGCCTGCAGCGCGGACGGATTGAAGCTCACCGGCTCTTCCATCGCAGTCAGCGCCAACAGTTGTATCAGGTGGTTCTGGATGACGTCGCGCGCGGCGCCGATGCCGTCGTAGTAGCCGGCCCGCCCGCCCAGCCCGATGTCTTCGGCCATGGTGATCTGCACATGGTCGACGTAGTTGGAGTTCCAGACCGGTTCGAACAACTGGTTGGCGAACCGCAATGCCAGGATGTTTCGCACCGTTTCTTTGCCCAGGTAGTGGTCGATGCGGAAAACCGACTCCTCGGGAAAGACCGCGTTGACGGCCGTGTTCAGGGCCTGCGCGCTTTGCAGGTCGTGGCCGAACGGCTTCTCGATGACCACGCGGCTCCATCGGTCGCCCTGCGGCCGGGCCAGGCCCGATTTGTGCAGCTGCTCGCACACCACCGGGAACGACTTGGGCGGGATGGCCAGGTAGAACGCATGGTTGCCGCCGGTGCCGCGCTCGGCGTCGAGCTTATCCAGGGCTTCGGCGAGGCGCGCGAACGCCTCCTCGTCGTCGAACGAGCCCGGCACGAAACGAAAGCCCTCGGCCAGCCGCTCCCAGTTTTCCTGACGAAACGGCGTCCGGCAGTGATCTTTGACCGCCTGGTGGACCACCTGGCTGAAATCCTCGGTCTCCCAATCCCTTCGGGCGAAGCCCACCAGCGAGAAGGCCGGCGGCAGCAGCCCGCGGTTGGCCAGGTCGTAGATCGCCGGCATCACCTTCTTGCGTGCCAGGTCCCCCGTGACGCCGAAGATCACCATGCCGCACGGGCCGGGGATCCTCGGCAGCCGCTTATCGCGCTTGTCCCGCAACGGGTTGTGCCATGGTGTGGCAGCGCCCCGGCTCATTTGGCAGCGGAACGCAGCTGGTTCTGTGTCTCCTCCAGCAGCTGGTCCCAGGAGGCGACGAACTTGTCCACGCCTTCGTTCTCGAGCACCCGGAACACGTCGGTCAGGTCGACGCCGACCGCCTGCAGGTCCTCGAACACCGTCCGGGCGGCCGCGGCCGTGCCGCTGACCGTGTCGCCTTTGACCTCACCGTGGTCGGCCACGGCGTCGATCGTATTCTCCGGCATGGTGTTCACCGTGTTGGGTGCGACCAGTTCGGTGACGTAGAGGGTGTCGGGGTAGTTGGGGTTCTTCACGCCGGTGGACGCCCACAGCGGGCGCTGCACCCGGGCACCGTGGGACTTGAGCGCCCGGAACCGGTCGCCGCCCTCGAACACCTCTTGGTAGGCCGCATAAGCTAGGCGCGCGTTGGCGATACCGGCCTTGCCGCGCAACCCCAACGCCCGCTCGGAACCGATCTTGTCCAGCCGCTTGTCGACCTCGGTGTCCACGCGTGACACGAAAAACGATGCCACCGAACAGATGTTGGACAACTCGTGGCCCGCCTGGCGGGCCTTCTCCAGCCCGGCCAGGTAGGCGTCCATCACCTCGCGGTGCCGTTCGACGGAGAAGATCAAGGTGACGTTGACCGAAATCCCTTCCGCCAGAGCGGCGGTGATCGCCGGCAGGCCGGCCTTGGTGGCCGGGATCTTGATCAGCAGGTTCGGCCGGCCGACGATCTTCCACAGCTCGACGGCCTGCGCGATGGTCTTGTCGGTGTCGTGGGAAAGCCGCGGGTCGACCTCGATCGACACCCGGCCGTCGACACCGTCGGAAGCCTCCCAGATCGGGGCCATCACGTCGCAGGCGTCGCGGACGTCGTCGGTGGTGACCGTGCGGATGGTCGCGTCGACGTCGGCGCCGCGTTCGGCCAGCTCGGCGATCTGGCCGGCGTAGGCGTCGCCCGCGGCCAGCGCCTTCTG
>JAQTVU010000235.1 GCA_028706695.1 Mycobacterium sp. | reverse complement strand
TCGTTCGGCGAGTGCGGACCGGCCATCGTGGTTCTCCTACGGTGGTAGACGGGTAGTGGTCGGGGCGAATACCGCCCGGCGACGCGGTTCCTGGCAACGTGAGCAAAATCCACAGCCAGTTCACAAGGGATTCACACAGGGTCGCTAGGCAGGCTAGCGCACGAAGTCCCGCCGTCCGTTGCCGCAACGACGGTCGAAACGCGTGAGTACGCTAGATACCCTTACTAACGAAGGGCGGAGGTTTCGTGACGATCGCGGTAACTGGTTCGATTGCGACCGACAATCTGATGCGGTTTCCCGGCCGATTTTCCGAGCAGCTGCTGGCCGAACACCTGCAGAAGGTGTCCCTGAGCTTCCTGGTCGACGACCTGGTGATTCACCGCGGCGGCGTGGCCGGCAACATTGCCTTTGCCATCGGGACGCTGGGCGGCGACGTCGCGCTGGTCGGTGCCGCCGGCCAGGATTTCGGCGACTACCGGGAATGGCTGCAGGCCCACGGGGTCAACTGCGACAACGTGCTGGTCTCCGAGACCGCGCACACCGCGCGGTTCACCTGCACCACCGACATCGACATGGCCCAGATCGCGTCGTTCTACCCGGGCGCCATGTCGGAGGCGCGCAACATCAAGCTCGCCGACGTGGTCGCCGCTATCGGGATGCCGGAGCTGGTGATCATCGGGGCCAACGACCCGGCCGCGATGTTGGCGCACACCGAGGAATGCCGCAAGCTGGGGCTGCCCTTCGCCGCCGACCCGTCCCAGCAGCTGGCCCGGCTCTCCGGCGACGAGATCCGCCAGCTCGTCGACGGCGCCAAGTATCTGTTCACCAACGACTACGAATGGGACCTCATGCTGTCCAAGACCGGCTGGACGGAGGCCGACGTCCTGGCGCAGGTCGATCTGCGGGTAACCACGCTGGGCCCCAAGGGCGTCGACATCGTGGAGCCCGACGGCACCAGCACCCACGTCGGCGTGGTGCCCGAGACCGGCCAGGTCGACCCGACCGGCGTCGGCGACGCCTTTCGGGCCGGGTTCCTGACCGGACGCACCGCCGGTCTCAGCCTGGAACGTTCGGCGCAGCTCGGTTCGCTGGTGGCCGTGCTGGTGCTGGAGACGACCGGGACGCAGGAATGGCAGTGGGACCGCCAAGTCGCGGCCACCCGGTTGGCCGGTGCGTACGGCGAGAAGGCGGCCGCCGAGATCACCGCCGTCCTGGCGTAGTTCCTGAAAGTTCCTGGAAGCTCCTGAATTCGGCGCGGCGCCAGCAGCCGGACGCGAACTCGCGGCGTCACCGGCGCAAACCAGGGCGACGACACACCGCCAGAGCACACTCTGGGGTCACACCCGAACTCCGCGCCGCTACAACTGCACGGGGTAGGCCGGCACGCCGATTTGCGGTACCACGCTGCCCTCGACGAAGATCGCGTGCCAGAGCAGGAAGATGAGCACCGTCCACAGCCGGCGGCTGTGATCACTGACGCCGGTGCGGTGCTCGTCCAGCATCCGCCACACCGCGGCCAGGTTGACCAGGTGGCCGGCCTGCGACGAACCGGTCAGCGCGTAGGCCCACTCCAGCAATTCACCCGCGCGCAGCCAGTGCCGGATCGGCACGGGAAACCCCAGCTTGGGCCGGTGCAGCACGTGGCTCGGGACGATGGGCTCCAGGGCGCGGCGCAGCGCATACTTGGTGGTCCTGCGGGTGATCTTCGCCTCTACGGGCAACCGGGAGGCGACGGCGAAAACCTCGGGGTCCAGGAACGGCACCCGCAGCTCCAGTGAGTTGGCCATCGTCATCTTGTCGGCTTTGACCAGGATGTCGCCGCGCAGCCAGGTGAACAGGTCGAGGTGCTGCATCCGGGCCACCGGATCCCAGCCGATCGACTGGGCATACACCGACGCGGTGACGTCGGTGTGGGTCCAGTCCGCGCGGAAACCGGGCAACACGTCGCGCAGTTGCGCGTCGGAGAAGCTTCGGGCGTTGCCGTAGTAGCGCTGCTCGAGCGGCAGCGACCCGCGGTGTAGCAGGCTCTTGCCGCGCATGCCCTCCGGCAACGGTTTGGAGATCTTGCCCATCGACCGGCGCAGCGGTCCCGGCAGATACTCGAAAGGCTTCAGCGACAACGGTTCCCGGTAGATAGTGTAGCCGCCGAACAGCTCGTCGGCGCCTTCCCCGGACAGCACCACCTTGACGTGCTTGCGGGCCTCTCGGGCGACGAAGAACAGCGGCACCAGCGCGGGGTCGGCAACGGGCTCGTCGAGGTACCACACTATTTCGGGCAAGGCGGCGACGAATTCTTCGGGGCTGACCACCTTGGCGATGTGGCGGGCGCCGATCGCCTCGGCGGAGGCCACCGCAACGTCGATCTCCGAGAAGCCTTCACGCTCGAAGCCGGTGGTGAAGGTGATGAGCCTGGGATTGTGCCGGATGGCCAGCGCCGCGATGGCAGTGGAGTCGATGCCCCCGGACAGGAATGCGCCCACGGTCACGTCGGCGCGCATGTGCTTGGCCACCGAGTCCTGCAGCGCCACGGTGATCTCGTCGTAGCGGGCCTGTTCGGTGTCGCGGGTGAGCGGCGTGGCGGCGAACCTCGGGACGAAGTAGCGGGTGACTTCGGGCGGCAGCCCGGCACGAATCCGGGCGTAGCAGCCCGACTCCAGCCGGCGCACCCCGCGGTGCAGCGTCTCGGGCTCGGGCACGTACTGCAGGACGGTGTAGTGCTGCACCGCCCGTCGGTCGATCTCGGTGTCGAACCCCACCAGCTCGCCAAGGTCCAGCAAGCATTTCTTCTCGCTGGCCACGGCGGTGCCCCCGGCACCGGTGGCCACGAACAGCGGCTTGATACCGAAAGGGTCACGAGCGCAGAACAATTCGCGATTAACGGTGTCCCACAGGGCGAACGCGAACATGCCGCGCAGCCGGGTCAGCACGCCGGCGCCCCAGTGGTGGTAGCCGGCGACGATGGCCTCGCCGTCACCGTCGGTGGCGAACGCGGCGCCGTGCCGGGCGGTCAGCTCGTCGCGCAGCTCGAGGTAGTTGTAAATCTCGCCGTTGAACACCAGCACGTAGCGGTCCGGCGTATCCGGGGGCCCCCAGCGCAGCGGCTGATGCGAATGCGCGATGTCGATGATCGACAGCCGGTTGAAGCCGAAAACCGCCCCCCCGCCGACTCCCTCCGCGAGAGCCGGATCGGTCCAGGTGCCCGGCTCGTCGGGACCCCGATGCCGCATCAGCTGCGACGCACGGGCGACTGCGCCGTCGGCCCGGGCGGCGAAACGGCTGGGGTCGGCCCCGGGCGCGGCGGTATCCTCACGGCAGCCGGCCGCGGCAACGACGAACGCCAGCAGACCACACACGGCGCCCAAGTATGCCGCACCGATGCCGGCCCGTGCGGACGCCGCGCACCGGGCACGCCGCGGCGCGCAGCCCCGGATCGACCGGGGTTTCTTCGCCCGGGTCAGCACCGTGGTCTACGCTGCGTAGTAGTCGATATCCGAGCAGGAGGCGCCAACGTGACACCTCGCGAGCAGGTCCGTTCGCAACGTTTGTCGCGGGGCAGGTTTCCGGGGCTTTTCGGTGGCCTTTTCGGAGGCCGTTTCGGAGGCGCTCCCCGGGGCCTGTCCCGTCGGCTCCGGCCGCTGGCGCTGACCGGGGTGCTGGGAGCACTGGCGGTGACGCTGAGCGGTTGCAGCTGGTCGCAAGCCCTCGGCATGGGCTGGCCGGACGGCATCACCCCGGAGGCCCATCTCAACCGGCAGCTGTGGATCGGTGCGGTGATCGCATCGTTGACCGTCGGCGCCATCGTATGGGGGCTGATCTTCTGGTCCTCGGCCTTCCACCGCAAGAAGAAGACCGACACCGACCTGCCCCGCCAGTTCGGCTACAACATGCCGCTGGAGCTGGTGCTCACCGTCACGCCGTTCCTGATCATCTCGGTGTTGTTCTACTTCACCGTGGTGGTGCAGGAAAAGATGCTGCACATCGCCAAGGACCCCGAAGTCGTCGTCGATGTGACGGCGTTCCAATGGAACTGGAAGTTCGGTTATCAGCGCGTCAACTTCAAGGACGGCACGCTGACCTACGACGGCGCCGACCCGGCCCGCAAGAAGGCCATGGTCGCCAAGCCCGAGGGCGTCGACACGCAGGGCGTGGAACTTCTGGGGCCGATTCACGGCCTGCACGGCGAGGACCTCAGCTACCTGAACTTCGACAAGGTCGAGACCCTGGGCACCCAGACCGAGATCCCGGTGCTGGTGTTGCCCGCCGGGAAGCGCGTCGAGTTCCAGCTGGCGTCCGCCGACGTCGTGCACTCCTTCTGGGTGCCGGAGTTCCTGTTCAAGCGCGACGTCATGCCCAACCCGAAGGCGAACAACTCCGTCAACGTCTACCAGGTCGAACAGATCAGCAAGACTGGGGCGTTCGTCGGTCACTGCGCCGAGATGTGCGGCACCTACCACTCGATGATGAACTTCGAGCTGCGGGTGGTGCCGGCCAATGATTTCAAGGCTTATTTGCAGCAGCGGATGGCAGGCAAGACCAACGCGCAGGCATTGCAGGCGATCAACCAGTCCCCGGTGGCCGTGTCCACCCATCCGTTTGACACCCGCCGCGGTCAGATGGCCGCAAGCCAGTAGGTGAGGACGCGCAATGCATATCGAAGCTAGGGTTTTCGAGTTCGTCGCCGGGTTCTTCGCCATCACGGCCGCGCTGTACGGGGTGTTGACATCGATGTTTGCCACCGGGGGAGTGGAGTGGGCGGGCACCACCGGACTGGCGCTGACCGGCGGCATGGCGCTGATCGTGGCGACCTTCTTCCGGTTCGTGGCGCGTCGCATCGACACCCGGCCCGAGGACTATGAAGGCGCTGAGATCAGCGACGGCGCAGGAGAATTGGGATTCTTCAGCCCGCACAGCTGGTGGCCGATTCTGGTTGCGCTGTCGGCCTCGGTGGCCGCTGTCGGCATCGCGCTGTGGCTGCCCTGGCTGATCGTCGCCGGGGTGATCTTCGTCCTCGCCTCGGCGGCGGGGTTGGTGTTCGAGTACTACGTCGGAGCCGAGAAACACTGACGTTGCGTCCCAACGGTCACAATCCGGGCATCAGTTGAGCAGCGGCCCGAACTTCACAAGTTTTTGGCCACACGCGGTTCGGTAGGGTTTGCGCAGGCACCATGAGAATCTTCCGAGCGCGCCCGCAACGTTGGTGCGGGGCCCCGCGCGCTTGTGAGGCAGTTGGACAGGGCAGGCGAAGATGAGCGGGCCGAAA
>JAQTVU010000234.1 GCA_028706695.1 Mycobacterium sp. | reverse complement strand
CTGTCGGTCTTTCGCTTCGCAGGACGCTCAGCGGCTCCGGCGCCGCAGCCTGTTGAGCGGGAGTCGCAGCCGGCCGTCGGTCCACAACCTGTGGACGAATCTGTGGATCCTGCACCGCGGGTGCCCGTGCCGAGCATCGCGCAGGCGCTGCGCGTCGGTGTCGGCCTGGCGCCGGTGGAAACGCTCGACGTGCGCTCGATCGTCGATGGCGCCAGTGCCGACGCGCCGGACATCACGGTGCCCGAGGTCGCGCCCGAGCCGCAGCCCGAGCCAGCGCCGGAGGTCGCTCCCGAGCCGCAGCCCGAGCCGACCCCTGGCGAGCTGCTGGGCGCGGCAATCGAGCATGCCGGGGTCGATGCCCCGGTGCCCACTATCGGCCGTTCGGATATTTCCGAAATTGATCACTTTGCACCGATGATCGATCCGGCGAGACTAACGGCAGATCTTCGAGAGGCGGTCATGCGATGACACAGCTCGCGACCATTCCGGGCAACCGCGCCGATTGGCGCGAGCTGGCGCGGCGCGCGGGCATGCACCCGCGCGACCTGGTCGGCCGCAAGTTCGCACGGGTCGCAGACCCATCGGTCGATGACGTCGATCGCATGCCGCTGCCGGAGACCGTCGAGGGTTTCGAGCAGATGCTCAGCGACAACGACCGCATGCAGGGCCTTTTCCAGCAGCCGCAGGCGTTTTCGCGCTTCGTGAGCAACTATGCGCGAGTCGTGCTCAATCGTGACCAGTCGATCGCGACGCAGGTCCGCGAGCAGACGGAGCGCACGCTCACGGCGTGGCTGCGGGAGAACGAGCCCGAGGCCATCCAGCGACTCGACCTGTCTGCCATCCGGCCCGGTGGCGGACAGCCGCTCGCTGCCCAGCAGGCCGGGGTGTACAACCCGCGGGCCATGGGTGCGGCCATCGACCGCGAATTCCCGACCGGCAGCGCGGAGTACTTCCGGGCGATCTGGCACAACACGCAGCGTGACGCACCGCTGCAAGCCAAGATCAGCCGCATTCGCAACGCGTTCTCCAGCACAGTTCCGTCGGAGGGTGGCTTTCTCATCCCCGAGACGCTGCGGTCCGAGCTGCTGCGCGTAGCGCTGGAAACCTCGATCGTCCGCTCGCGGGCGCGGGTCATCCCGATGGAATCGCTCACGGTTCCATTCCCCGCTGTCGACGCGACGAGCAACGTCTCCAGCGTGTTCGGTGGCATCGTCTGCTACTGGACCGAAGAGGGCGCCGCTCTCACGGCCAGCTCGGCGGCATTCAGCCGGATCGTTCTGACGGCCAAGAAGCTCACGGCGTACTGCGAGGTGCCCAATGAGCTGATCTCGGATTCCGGGCTCAGCTTCCAGGCATTCATCGATGGCATTCTCCCCGAGGCGCTGTCCTTCTATGAGGACGACGCATTCATCAATGGGTCGGGTGTCGGCGAGCCGCTGGGATTCCGCAACGGCACTGCCATGGTCACGGTTTCCAAGGAAACCAACCAGGGCACCGGCACCATCGTGTGGGAAAACCTGGTGAAGATGTTCGCCAGAATGCTCCCGACGTCGCTGGGTCGCGCAGTGTGGCTGGCGAGCATCGACACCTTCCCGCAGCTCGCAACCATGAGCCTGGCCGTCGGCACCGGCGGCAGCGCGATCTGGCTGAACAACGGCCAGGTGGGGCCGCCCATGACGATCCTGGGTCGGCCGGTCATCTTCACCGAGAAGACGCCCACCGTCGGCTCTCTGTCGGATATCAACCTGGTCGATTTCGGTTTCTACCTGGTGGGCGACCGCCAGGTAATGTCGGCACTGTCCAGCCCCCACTACAAGTTCGCCAACGACCAGACCGCCTACCGGGTGGTGGAGCGGGTCGACGGCCGTCCGTGGCTGAACAGCTCGATCACGCCGAAGAACGGCGGATCGGCGCTATCCCCATTCGTCAACCTCGAAGCCCGCTGAGAGGGGCGCGACATGGAAGCTCTGGGCCGCCTGTTCGATATCGGCGTGGCATTCACGCCCGTCGATCTGAATACGAACAACGGCGCTACCGGCAAGCGCATCTCGATGAAGAACGCGAGCGGTATCACGTTCGTCTACTTCGCCGGGGTCGCGGCCAGCGGTACCGATGACACGGTCATCGACATCCAGCAGCACCAGGCGTACACCGGCGGCTCGCCGGCCGATCTGGACAGCTCGGGTGTCAGCGGTACGACCGGCGTCACGCGGTACCACTACAAGCGTGAGGCGTTGCTGGACAACGATGAGTCGTGGGTGCTCGTGACGCAGGCTGCGGCCTCGGAGGTCACCCTCGCGGGCGCCACCTATGCCAGCCTCGAACACCTGGTGGTGATCGAGGTCGATGCCGCGCAGATGGCCCCGGGGTACACGCACCTGTCGATGGACGTCACGCTGACCACCTCGGGCGCACGGCTCGGCGTGGGGCTGTACCTGCTGCATGGCCTGGCGCACCCGCGCTCGCCGGCCAACCTCGGCAACCTGCTGCGACCAGGCGTGGCCAACGCCTGATCTCGGCTCGCCCCCGTGGGCACGATGTCTCGCCTGATATGCGGACGGGCGCCGGTTCATCTCCGGCGGGGGGCTCATCTCATGATCGCCAGGTGGAACCAACCACCCTAAAACAGGAGGCAACGGCATGGGCATGGCGTTGATCAAGTCGGCGCACGAGAGCGGCGAGCTGATCTTTCGCAACCGCGCCACCGGCGCGGAGGTCGCGGCCATCACGCCGACCGGCATGCGTGCGGCCATCCTGGGGCTCACCTCGCTCACGGAGCTGAGCTTCGGTGCGGCCGAAGAGGCGACCATCGCCTCTGGCGTGCTCACGGTGACCAAGTCCTACGTCCGAGTGACCAGCGAATCGGGCACCAGCGATCAGCTCGACAGCATCGTCAAGGCTGACGCGACCGACGGTGACATTCTGATCTTGGTGCCGAAATCGACCGATACGATTACGGTCGATGACGCCAATATCGACCTTGGCGCAGCGACCCGCGCGGTCGCGCCCGGCGGCGTGATCGTCCTGCTCTACAACAGCGGCGCGGTCAGCGCCGCGAGCTGGCAAGAGGTGCTGTTTCTGGCAGCCTCGGACAACGCGTAGGGGGCGGACATGGCGACGCAGGCACGCAAGCCGCACAGCGAGGTACCCACTACGCCCGCTGTCGCGGTCGATCCGTCGATCTCCGATCTCGCGGCTCGGGTGGCCGAGCTGGAGCGCAGGCTCGCCGAGGTGATCCACCACTGCGGGCACCAGCCGGTGGACGCGTCATGATCGATCCCCTGCTGCGGCCGTCCGTCAATCGCCGATCGGCAGAGAACGACGCCGCGCTGTATCGCGTGACGCAGGATCTGGCCGAGCATGGCGGGGATCACCGCGGCGCGATCCGTGCGCTGCTGGGGCGGATCGACGAGCTGGAGGCGCGCGTTGCCGAGCTGGAGCATGGGCCGCCGGTCAAGCTCCGAAAGAGCGCGGCCTGATGGCGGGCGAGGCGATCACGATCACGGAGACGAATGTCGGCTCCGTGAAAAAGATCAAGCTTGCGTGGACCTCGGGCAGCGGCGGGGAGAGCCCCGCGACGGCCACCACGTTTTCGTACAGCGGCCAGGTCATGCAGCTCACGACCGTGCCCAGCGGGGGCGGCACCGCGCCGACCGACAACTACGACCTCACGCTGGCCGACGCTGACGGGGTCGACGTGCTGGCCGGCGGGGGCGCTGACCGCGACACGGCGAACACCGAGCATGTTCGGGCCAGCTCACTGGGCATGGTGGCCGGCAGCGTGCTCACGCTGACCGTGGCCAACGCGGGCAACAGCAAGCAGGGAACGGCATATGTCTACATTCGGTAGCGGTGTCCCGATCCTGCGGCCGGAGCATCGCTGGACGTGCCCCAACTGCATGCTCCGGCAGGTGACCCACGAGACGCGGGCGCACGTGCGCATGCACACCTGCCGCGGGCTGCGTGGGCTGACCGCCCCGATGGTACCGGCGGGCACCCGCTGCAAAGTCATCGCCGTCGAGCGCGGTGACTACGTCGGGCGCGAGCGGGTGCAGCGGGACGGCGAGGGGCGCCCGGTCATGGCAGTGCGGACCGTGCGCGACGACGGCGAGGATTGCGCCGTACTCGCCCCAATGGCGACAGCAGAGAGGGTGTGAACCACATGGCCGAGGGAACTGCACACAACCCGGCCGTCGGGATCAGCGAGGGGCGGGAGCAGGCGAAGTTTCTTGCCGCACGCGACCACCTGGCGCGGGTGATCCAGACCGGTGAGGACAACCTCGCCCGGCTGGAAGGCAAGGCTGCGCGCTGGGCTGAGCTGGCGGAACTGGTCGCGCAGGACAGCGCGCAGGCGCTGGAGACCGCACGGGCACAGCTCGCGCACTGGCGCCAGCAGCTCGCAGGAATGGGGGGCTGATCCATGGCCTGGTCAAATTCGAAGATTTTCCGGCCGTACCTCGGTGACGTCCTGTGCAACACGACGGCACTCGATCTCAACAGCGACACATTCAACGTGGCGCTGTACGACAACGACATCACTCCCGACAATGACGTGTCGGCGGCCAACAGCGCGTACAACGCGGGCCAGTGGGCGTCATCGGGCAATGAGGTGTCGGAGTCCGGCCAGTGGGCAACCGGCGGCGTGGCGCTGGCCAGCGTCACTGTGTCCGTTGCCGTCGCGGATACCGTCACATTCGACGCTGCCGATACCGCGTCAGGATCTGCGGCTGACCTGGCCAACGTGTACGGGTGCCTCGTATATGACGCTACGGTGTCGACTACCGTCGATGACCAGGGTATCTGCTACAACTACTTTGGTGGGGCGAACAGCGTCGTCAATGGTACTTTCACGGTGGTCTGGTCGGCCTCGGGAATCATGAGCTTCGCTTTGTAGTGGAGGCTCGCCGTGGCGGCCACTGGCACACTGTTCGACAACTACGACGACAACTCGATTAACGCCACCAAGTGGCCAAACAATTACGGCACGGTCTCTGAAACAGGGGGCCGTGCCCGTATCACGTGCGATACCGATTACTCAGCATATGCATCGGATGTCACGTACTCATTCGATGAGACCGTGGTATTCGGGCGCATGTTCCCGCCTGTCGATGGTGGCGCCACGGATGAGGCGTATTTGCAAGTCCTCGTCGTGTCCGACACCGCGGGTACCGACCTCGGTGTGGAAATCAACGCAGCGACCGGCGACATTTCATTCTTTACAAGGGTCGGATACTTCGATGCCGGTCTGGTGAGCATCACCTA
>JAQTVU010000233.1 GCA_028706695.1 Mycobacterium sp. | reverse complement strand
AGAAGTTGACGCCGCCCTGCGCGACGCGCATGCGCAGCCCGTCCCCATGGGCCCGCACGAACTCGTCGGCGGCGGCCACCCGCAGCGCCTCCCACATCTGCGAGTCGCTGACCACCTGGCCGGGGGGCGCGCCGTAGCGCAGGTTGTCCGCGACGGTCCCGGAGAACAGGTAGCCGCGCTGGGGCACCAACCCGATCGCCGACCACAGCCGCTCGATGTGGTAGTCGCGGACGTCGACGTCGTCGACCAGCACGGCGCCGGCGGTCACATCGTAGAGGCGGCAGATCAGCGACACCAGCGTCGACTTGCCCGACCCGGTGCTGCCGACGATCGCGGTGGTGGTGCCGGGCAGCGCGGTCAGCGAGATATCTTGCAGCACCGGACGATCGGCGCCCGGGTAGGTGAATGTCACGCCGGCCAGGTGCACCACGCCGGTGATCCCGGCTTTCGGGAATTGGGGCCGCCGCGGGTTGTCGACGGCGGCGCGGGTGGACAGCACCTCGGTGATCCGCTCGGCGCACACCGCGGCCCGCGGCAGCACGACCAGCGTCATCGTCGCCATCAAGACCGCCATCAGAATCTGGGTGAAGTACGCCAGGAAGGCGGTCAGCGAGCCGACCCGCATCTGGCCGTGGTCGATGCGCAGCCCACCGAACCAGATGAGCGCGACGCTGGACACGTTGACGGTCAGCGTGGTCACCGGCAGCATCAGCGCCTGCCAGTTGCCCGCGGTCAGCGCGGTATGCGACAGCGCGGCATTGGCGCGCCCGAACCGGTCGCGCTCGAATCCCTCGCGCGCGAACGCCCGGACCACCCGCACACCGGACAATTGGTCGCGCATCACCCGATTGATGCCGTCGATCAGGCCCTGCATGCCGCGCAGCAGCGGCAGCATGTGCGACATGACCCAGTAATTGGCCACCGCCATGATCGGCACGCTGACCAGCAGCAGCCACGTCAGTGCCGCCTCCTGATGGACCGCCATGACGATCCCGCCCACGCACATCAGGGGCGCGGTCACCAGCACGGTGCCCGAGATCTGCACCAGGTACTGGATCTGGCGTACATCGTTGGTGGTGCGCGTCAGCAGCGTCGGCACCCCGAATCGCGCCGTCTCGGGTTCGGAGAAGGCGATGACGCGGTCGAACATGGCCGAACGCAGATCGCGGCCGAAGCCCATCCCGGTCCGGGACCCGACGTAGGTGGCGCCGACCGAGCACAGCATCTGCACCCCGGCGACCCCGAGCATCACCATCCCGAGCCTGACGATGGTGGCGGTGTCGCCCTTGGAGACACCGTCGTCGATGATCGCGGCGTTGACGGTCGGCAGATACAGCGACGCCAGGGTGCTGGTCGACTGGAGCGCCATGAGCACCGCGACCGGCCGGCGGTAGGGCCGGATGTACTGGCGCAGCAGTGCCAGGAGCATTGGAAAACTGTCGCACACGGAAGGCGGCGCGGTCGCCACCGCCGCCTCCGGCAGGGGACGCGTCGACGGATTGGAAACGCCTGATCAGGCGGCGCGCCGGTGGTTGACCCGTGGGGTGCCGCTACAGTGCAACGTGTGGACCGGCAGCGGGTTGAGGAAGAGCAGGGTAGCGGTGCGGCGTGACGTGACGGGGCTGGCCGTCGCGGCGGCGGCCCTGACGGTGCTGGTCCCGGTGGTTGCGGGGTGCTCGGACTCCGGCGGCGGCAAGTCGGGCGCGGCGGCGCCGTCGGCGTCGGGCAGCGCGCAGGGTCGCCACGGCCCGATGTTCCCGCAGTGTGGCGGCATCAGCGATCAGACGATGACCGATTTGACCAGGGTCAGTGGGCTGGTCAACACCGCGCGGAACTCCGTCGGGTGCCAGTGGCTGGCCGGCGGCGGCATCCTCGGCCCGCACTTCTCCTTCTCCTGGTATCGCGGCAGCCCGATCGGGCGGGAACGCAAGACGGAGGAGCTCTCGCGCTCGAGTGTCGATGACATCAACATCAACGGCCACAGCGGTTTCATCGCGGTCGGCAACCAGCCCAACCTGGGTGATTCGTTGTGCGAGGTCGGGATTCAGTTCCAGGACGACTTCATCGAATGGTCGGTCAGCTTCAGTCAAAAGCCGTACCCGCCGCCGTGCGACGTAGCCAAAGAATTGACCCGCCAGTCGATTGCGAACTCGAAATGATGCAGAGGATGCGCGGCAGAAGAAGCATGCTCGCCTGTGCCGTCGCCTTGATCGCCGCGCTGATGGTGCTGACCGGCTGTTCGAGGTCGGTCGGTGGTAACGCGGTCAAGGCGGGCTCGGGCGGCCCGCCCCGCAACAACAATTCCCAGCAGCAGTATCCGAACCTGCTCAAGGAATGCGAGGTGCTGACCACCGACATCCTGGCCAAGACGGTCGGGGCCGATCCGCTCGACATCCAAAGCACTTTCGTCGGCGCGATCTGCCGCTGGCAGGCGGCAAACCCGGCCGGCCTGGTCGACATCACCCGGTACTGGTTCGAGCAGGGCAGCCTGAGCAACGAACGCAAGGTGGCCGAGTTCCTCAAGTACAAGGTCGAAAACCGGGCGATCGCCGGGGTGACGTCCATCGTGATGCGCACCGACGACCCCAACGGCGCGTGCGGCGTCGCCAGCGACGCGGCCGGAGTGGTCGGTTGGTGGATCAACCCCCAGGCGCCCGGGATCGACGCCTGCGGGCAGGCCATCAAGCTCATGGAGCTGACCCTCTCCACCAACTCCTAAGGCCGCTCTTAGGTCGCCGCCCTCAGCGCGGCACCTGGAAGCCGATCAGTGCGGCTTGACCGGGCTCCAGGCTCTTCCACGCGCCGGGCACGGCCAGCACGGCGATCGCCGAGGTCGGGAACTTCACCGAAACGCGTTCCGCCGCAGCGGTGTCGGTGCCGTCGGCACCGGACAGTGCCAGCGCGACGGCGGATGTCGTCGGCTCGTGCCCGACGACGAGCAGCGTTCGGGTTTCGTCGTCGACGGCGTTGATCTCTTCGATCACGATGCCCGGGACCGCGCCGTACAGTCGCTCGACGTAGCGTACGGGGGCGCCGATACCCGTGCGGCGCAACGTCTCCCGGGCCCGCGTCGCGGTCGAGCACAGCACGCTGTCGACGGCGGGTGCGTGCTCGCGCAGCCAGTCACCTGCCAGCGCGGCTTGTTTGTTGCCGCGGGGCGCCAACGGCCGGTCATGATCGGCGACACCGGGCGGGTAAGCCGACTTCGCGTGTCGCAGCAGCAGCAAGGTCCGCGCGGCATTCATCGGATTCACGTTAACCCACCCGGCCCGAACCACATGACCGATCTGGTATACGTCGGGTTCTCCCTTCTTGGCGGCGCCGCGACGGCGCCGAGCACCGCGACGCGGCCGAGGTCGGTTGCAGTCCGCCCCGGGCGATCCGCCGGTGAAGGCGACGGTGCAGGTCTCGCGCAGTGGCCGCCGGTCGGCGGGGTCGGCGGCGGGCCCGCTTGGACGGGCCGCCGGATTGATCTCCGGTCAGGAGGCGCTCGGCGGCGACGACCGGATCGGCCTCATCGGGGCCTCGCCGACCAGGGCCATCAGGATGTCAACGTCCTCGGTGATGTTGTATCTGATTGCCCCAGCGCCCGGGCGCTATCGGGTCGCAGGCGTTGCATTGGTATCCAACGCCTCAGGGCCACAACATAATTCATCCAGCGGTCCTGGTGCGCCGGACCAGCGGTGCGGACGGCTTCGGTCGTTCCCGAATCGGGCCATCTTCCGTGATGGGACCCGTCTCGGCGATTTGGTGGCGGGGGCGGTGCTCATCGCGGACCGCCAGGGCGGCCCGGCCCTGGTCCGGTGCGGCCCGCGCGACCCGATCGGCGAGCAGCCCGGTTCGCGCACCGGGATCGTCAACGTGTCCTGCACTTGGGCGGCGTGGAGATCCATCGCCAAAATCCGTGTGCGGCCGGATGCCGACCGAAGATTCTGCTCGTCAAACACCGCCGACCCGGGGTTGAACGTAATACGATACGGGTATCGCACCCCCCGGGACACTGGACTAGTACGGCGCTAATACGGCGTCAGCGCTCACATTACGCCAGCTCAGGAGGCATTTTTCCGTTCACATGGCCGATCGGAGCACCGGCCCGCCCATCATCTCAGGCTGAGGCGCTGTCAGATCGACACCGCGGTGACACCGAGGAGCAATCGGGGGAGCAATCATGAACAACGCACCGAAATTCTATATCGATGGCGCATGGGTGGACCCGTTCGGTACCCGGACCCTCGACGTCATCAACCCCGCGACCGAACAGCCCATCACGACCATCGCGCTGGGCGGCGAGAAGGACGTCGAACGGGCCGTGGCCGCGGCGCGTCGGGCGTTCGAGAGCTACTCGCAGAGCAGCCGCGAGGAACGCATCGACCTGCTCGAGCGCATCGTCGACGCCTACGAGCGCCGCCGCGAGGAGCTCGTCTCGGCGGTGTCCCAGGAGATGGGGTCGCCGGTGGGTCTGTCCCGTGCTGCCCAGGTGCCGTCCGGGGTCGGACACTTCCGGGCGACCCTGGAAGCGTTGCGCAACTTCGTATTCGAGGAGGCGATCGGCACCACCACCACGGTGGTCTACGAGCCGGTTGGCGTGTGCGCGCTGATCACTCCGTGGAACTGGCCGCTGAATCAGATCGGGGCGAAGGTGGCCGCGGCGCTGGCGGCGGGTTGCACGATGGTGCTCAAACCGTCGGAGCTGGCCCCGCTCAACGCCATGATCTTCACCGAGATCCTCGCGGAGGCAGGCGTTCCGGCGGGGGTGTTCAACCTCGTCAACGGTGACGGGCCGACGGTGGGCACCGCGCTGGCCACACACCCAGGGGTCGACATGGTGTCGTTCACCGGATCGACCCGGGCCGGCATCGAGGTCGCCAAGAACGCGGCGCCGACGGTCAAGAGGGTGACCCAGGAACTCGGTGGCAAATCCGCCAACATCGTTCTCGACGATGCCGACTTCACCGAGGTCATCACTCGCGACGTGCGGGGCTTGGTGGTCAACTCCGGGCAGTCGTGCAACGCGGGCTCGCGCATCCTGGTGCCCGCCGACCGTATGCAACAGGTCGTCGGGATCGCCAAGAAGGCCGCCGAGGCGATTATCGTCGGGCCACCCGATGCCGATGACACGACCGTCGGGCCCGTGGTGTCTCAGCAGCAGTTCGACAAGGTCCAGCGGCTCATTCAGAGCGGGATCGACGAGGGTGCCACCCTGGTGCTCGGCGGACTCGGCCGACCGGCCGGCTTGACGACCGGATACTACGTCCAGCCAACGATT
>JAQTVU010000006.1:21654-22856 GCA_028706695.1 Mycobacterium sp. | reverse complement strand
GGTTTCGCACCAACGCCGAAGTCAGCGGCCCGCTGTTGCGGCGAAAGTTCCGTCCCGGCAACGCCGCGATGGCCCCGCTGCGCACCGCGCTGGATCGTGGGCTGCTCAGCATCCGCGGCCTGGACCGCGCGTTGCGGGTCGCTTGGACCCTGGCCGACCTGGCCGGCCGCCCGTCGCCGGGACCCGAGGAGGTCGCCACCGCGCTGAGCTTCCGGCAACCGGGAGCGCGGCGATGACCGCAATGGTCGACGATCCCGCCGCACGGGCATGGGCTTACCTGTCCCGGGTGGCCGAACCGCCCTGCGCGGAACTGGTCGCCCTGGTTGGGCGCGTCGGCCCGGTCGAGGCCGCCGACCGGGTGCGGCGTGGAAAGGTGACCGGCGAGGTGGCCGTGCGCACCGCGGCCAGACGCGAAATAGACTGCTCCGCAAAGGATCTCGAGCTGCTCGCCGGCCGCGGGGGCCGGTTGATCACGCCCGGCGCCGACGAGTGGCCGCTGCTGGCGTTCGCCGCGTTCGGCGGTGCCCGCGGGCCGCGGCCGACGCCTCGCGGGGGGCCGCCGCTGGTGCTGTGGGCGCAGGGCCCGCACCGCGTCGATGAGGTCGCCGAACGCGCCGCCGCCGTGGTCGGGACCCGGGCTTCGACCGCGTACGGCGAGCAGGTCACGGCCGATCTGGCGGCCGGGCTGAGCGAACGCGACGTCGCGGTCGTCTCCGGTGGCGCCTACGGCATCGACGGCGCGGCGCACCGGGCCGCCCTGGCCTGCGACGGGAACACCGTGGCCATCCTGGCCGGCGGGCTCGACGTTCCGTATCCGGCCGGGCATTCGGCGTTGCTGCACCGCGTCGGCCGGCACGGGCTGCTGCTCAGCGAGTATCCGCCGGGCGTGCGGCCGGCCCGGCATCGGTTTCTGACCCGCAATCGCCTGGTCGCCGCGGTGGCGGGGGCCGTGGTGGTGGTGGAGGCCGGCCTGCGCAGCGGCGCGGCCAACACCGCCGCCTGGGCGCGGGAGTTGGGCCGCGTGGTGGGCGCCGTGCCCGGCCCGGTGACGTCGCCGGCGTCGGCGGGTTGTCATGTGCTGCTGCGCAACGGCGCGCAGCTGGTGACCCGGGCCGCCGACATCGTGGAATTCGTCGGCCGCATCGGTGAACTGGCGCCCGAGGAGCCGCGTCCCGCCACGGCGCTCGACGGGTGCAGCCCGG
>JAQTVU010000006.1:0-21644 GCA_028706695.1 Mycobacterium sp. | reverse complement strand
GAGGTCTATGAGGCGCTGCCGGGCCGCGGTTCCGCCACGGTCGACGAAATCGCGGTCGGCTCCGGCCTGGTGCCCGAGCAGGTGCTGGGGCCGCTCGCGCTGCTGGAGGTGGCCGGGTTGGTGGAGCGCGCCGACGGGCGCTGGCGACTCGTCCGTGCGAGTGCCGGCCGAGCGGGCCGAACGGCGCGGCTCGTATAGTCGACGGGGGCCGGGTCCGGACGGGAGGACGAGTGGCAGGTCGACCGCTGCACACCTTTGAGGTCGTCAGCACCGAGCAGCTGGCACCGCACATGATGCGGGTGCTGCTCGGCAGCAACGACTTGGGCAGTTTCGTGCCCAACAGGTTCACCGACTCGTACGTCAAGATGGTCTTCGTGGCCGACGACGTCGACGTGGCGCGGCTACCCCAGCCGTTGACCCTCGACAGCTTCGCCGCGCTGCCCCCGGAGAAAAAGCCGTCGGTGCGCACGATGACGGTCCGCCGTGTCGACGCGGCGGCGCGCCAGATCACGGTGGACATCGTGGTGCACGGCGAACACGGGGTGGCGGGGCCGTGGGCGGCTTCGGCCCGGCCCGGTCAGCGGATCTATCTGATGGGACCGGGCGGCGCCTACACCCCCGACCCCGCCGCCGACTGGCACCTGCTGGCCGGTGACGAATCCGCGCTGCCGGCCATCGCCACCGCGCTGGAAGCCTTGCCCGTCAACGCGGTCGGTAAGGCATTCATCGAGGTGGCCGGCCCCGAAGACGAGGTCCCGCTGACCGCGCCGGATTCCTTCGAGGTGCACTGGGTCTACCGCGGCGGTCGCGCCGACCTGGTCCCCGAAGACCGCGCCGGCGATCAGGCGCCGCTGATCGAGGCGGTCACCACCACGCTGTGGCTGCCCGGGCAGGTGCATGTCTTCATCCACGGCGAGGCGCAGACGGTCATGCATAACCTGCGACCCTACATCCGCAAGGACCGCGGCGTGGACGCTCGGTGGGCGTCGTCGATCTCCGGTTACTGGCGGCGGGGACGCACCGAGGAGACTTTCCGGCAGTGGAAGAAACAGCTGGCCGCGGCGGAGGCCGGCGTCCGGTAGGACCGCGCCGGTGGCGGGGCCGGTGGGCTGGCATCCTCACTGCATGGCATTGACATCCTCCTTTGGCGACTACCAGAACGAGATCTACCTGCGGGGCCTGGGCGGAGTGGCGCCGTCGCTGCCGATGGCGTTCGCCGAACTCGAGGCCAGGGCCGCGACCGCGCTGCCGCCGTCGGTGTGGTCCTACGTCGCCGGCGGCGCCGGCGATGAGCGCACCCAGCGGGCCAATTGCGAAGCCTTCGACCGCTGGGGTCTCGTGCCGCGAATGTTCGTCGGCGCCAAAGAGCGCGACCTGACGGTCGAGATGTTCGGCATGACCCTGCCGACGCCGGTGTTCATGGCGCCGATCGGCGTCGTCGGTCTGTGTGCCCAGGACGGCCACGGCGATCTGGCCACCGCGCGGGCCGCGGCCCGCACCGGCGTGCCGATGGTGGCCTCCACGCTGTCGGTCGACCCGATGGAAGACGTCGCCGCCGCCCTCGGCGACACGCCGGGATTCTTCCAGCTCTACACGCCGACCGACCGTGAGCTGGCCGCCAGCCTGGTGCAGCGTGCCGAGTCGGCCGGCTTCAAGGGGATCGTCGTCACTCTCGACACCTGGGTCACCGGCTGGCGCCCCCGGGACCTGAGCACCTCCAATTTTCCCCAGTTGCGTGGGCATTGCCTGGCCAACTACACCAGCGACCCGGTCTTTCGCGCCGGTCTGCAACGCCCTCCGGAGGAGGATCCGCAGGGCGCGGTGCTGCGCTGGGTTCAAGTCTTCGGAAGTGCTCTCACGTGGGACGACCTGAGCTGGCTGCGCTCGCTGAGCGAACTGCCGCTGATTGTCAAGGGTATCTGCCATCCCGACGACGCCCGCCGCGCCAGGGACGGCGGCGTCGACGGCATCTACTGCTCCAACCACGGTGGCCGGCAGGCCAACGGCGGCCTGTCCGCACTGGACTGCCTGCCGGGGGTGGTCGAGGCGGCCGACGGGCTGCCGGTGCTGTTCGACTCGGGGGTGCGCAGCGGCGCCGACGTCGTCAAGGCGCTCGCGCTGGGCGCCACCGCGGTCGGCATCGGCCGACCCTACGCATACGGCCTGGCGCTCGGCGGCCTCGACGGGATCGTGCATGTGCTGCGCATGGTGCTGGCCGAAGCCGACCTCATCATGGCCGTCGACGGCTATCCCGCGCTGCGAGATCTCACCCCGGACACACTTCGGCGCGTCGACTGACCGATGCCTCCCGGTGTCTGCGAGCGTGGGGGAGTGCCGGACAGCAGCGCCGCGATCCTCGAGGAGTTCGACGAGTACCTGGCGCTGCGCTGCGGCCGCTCGGCACACACCCGGCGGGCCTACCTCGGTGACCTACGTTCGCTGCTGGCTTTCCTCGGCGGTCAAAAAATCCTCGGCGGTCAAAAAATCGGGGAGGGCGCCGGCTTGGACGGGTTGAGCCTGCCGGTGCTGCGGTCGTGGCTGGCCGCGGCGGCCGGTGCCGGCGCGGCCCGCGCGACGCTGGCCCGTCGCACCTCGGCGGTCAAGGCGTTCACCGCCTGGGCGCTGCGGCGCGGCCTGCTGGAAACGGACCCGGCCGCCCGGCTGCAGGTGCCCAAGGCGCACCGCACCCTGCCGGCCGTGCTGCGCCGCGATCAGGCACTGGACGCGATGGCGGCGGCGCAATCGGGCGCGCAACAAGGCGATCCGCTGGCATTGCGGGACCTACTGGTCGTCGAGATGCTCTATGCCACCGGGATCCGGGTGAGCGAGTTGTGCGGCCTGGACATCGACGACGTGGACACCCGGCACCGGCTGGTGCGGGTGCTCGGCAAGGGCAACAAGCAGCGCACCGTGCCGTTTGGGCTGCCGGCCGGCGACGCGCTGGGCGCCTGGCTGGCCGACGGGCGTCCGGCCCTGGTGACCGCGGAGTCCGGGCCCGCGCTGCTGTTGGGAGCTCGCGGCCGGCGGCTGGACGTACGTCAGGCGCGCACCGTCGTTCACCAGACCGTCGCCGCGGTCGACGGCGCGCCCGATATCGGACCGCACGGGCTGCGACACAGCGCGGCCACGCACCTGCTGGAGGGGGGAGCCGACCTGCGGGTCGTCCAGGAACTGCTCGGCCATTCCAGCCTGGCGACCACCCAGCTGTACACCCACGTCGCGATGTCGCGGTTGCGGGCCGTGCACGACCAGGCCCACCCGCGGGCCTGACTGTGCGACCTGGGACCGACCCGCCCGCCTGGGCCACCGCCAACGCACACCCGACGCCGCCGGCGCCGGCGGATTCACCCGGTCAGCGGCTTGAGCCGGATCGGCGTGGACTTCAGCAGCCCGAGCGGGTCGACAGAATGAGCTTGCGACGCCGGACCCCACATCGCCCCCCAGTGCAGGCAAGCCGCGGCCCGACAGCCGCCATGCCCGGCCACCAACTCCCCGATCACGGTGCCGGCCGTCACCGTTTGACCCGCCCGCACCGTCGCCCGCACCGGCTCATAGCTGGTCCGTAACCCACCGGGATGGGCCAGCGAGACCACCGGCCGCCCGGCCAGCGACCCGGCGAAGACCACCGCCGCGTCCCCGGCCGCATACACCGGCTGACCGGGACCGCCGGGCAGGTCCACGCCCCGGTGGCCCGGACGCCAATCCGGTGACGGGGCGTCGAATCCCCGGGCGACGGCCGGCGGCGGCCGCAACGGCCAGTCCAGCCGGAGGTCGTCGGCGGCGGCGGGCGCACCGCTGACCAGACCCACGCCCAGGACCAGCGCCGCCCACCGCACCGGCCCAGTTCACCGCGACGCCGACGACCTCGCCAGTCACCTCCGGCCCCAGCTGTGCAAAACCGGCCGGTAAGGCGGTGTAAACTGCTGGTCGCGGCCCGTTCATGGGCTGACTTCGCGCGTCTGCACAGCGGCTCCCGTCCTCCAGGAGTTCGCACCGCGTGCCGGGCGGTCCCGTAAGGGTCCGGCATGCGGTGCAGGCGCCAGGGCCCGGCCTCACCCGATGCCGGGCGACAACCGACACACAGTAAAGGCACCAACATGGCCGTAGTGACCATGAAGCAGCTGCTGGACAGCGGCACCCACTTCGGGCACCAGACCCGTCGCTGGAATCCGAAGATGAAGCGGTTCATCTTCACCGACCGCAACGGCATCTACATCATCGACCTGCAGCAGACGCTGACCTTCATCGACAAGGCGTACGAGTTCGTCAAGGAGACCGTCGCCCACGGGGGCACCGTGCTGTTCGTCGGCACCAAGAAGCAGGCACAGGAATCCGTTGCCGCCGAAGCCACCCGGGTCGGGATGCCGTATGTCAACCAGCGCTGGCTGGGCGGCATGCTGACCAACTTCTCCACCGTTCACAAGCGGCTGCAGCGCCTCAAGGAGCTTGAGGCGATGGAGCAGACCGGCGGCTTCGAGGGCCGCACCAAGAAAGAGATTCTCGGCCTGACCCGCGAGAAGAACAAGCTCGAGCGCAGCCTCGGCGGCATCCGTGACATGGCCAAGGTGCCGTCGGCGATTTGGGTCGTCGACACCAACAAGGAGCACATCGCCGTGGGCGAGGCCCGCAAGCTGGGTATCCCGGTCATCGCGATCCTGGACACCAACTGCGATCCCGACGAGGTCGACTACCCGATCCCGGGCAACGACGACGCGATCCGCTCGGCCGCGCTGCTGACCAAGGTGATCGCCTCGGCGGTGGCGGAGGGCCTGCAGGCCCGCGCCGGGGTGGGCCGCGGCGGCGGCAAGCCCGAGACGGGGGATGCGCTGGCCGCCGAGCCGCTGGCCGAGTGGGAGCAGGAGCTGCTGGCTGCCGCCACGACACCGGTGACCGCTACCGCCCCCTCCTCCTCGGGCCCCTCCTCCCCGGCCCCCTCCTCCGGCGAAGCCACCGCGGACATAACCGAACCAACCCACACGGAAGGCTGATATGGCGAACTTCACCGCTGCCGATGTAAAGCGGCTCCGGGAGCTCACCGGTGCCGGCATGCTGGCCTGCAAGAACGCGCTGGCCGACAGCGACGGCGACTTCGACAAGGCCGTCGAGGCGCTGCGGATCAAGGGCGCCAAGGACGTCGGCAAGCGTGCCGAGCGGGCCACCGCCGAGGGCCTGGTCGCCGCCAGGGGCGGCGCGCTCGTCGAACTCAACTGCGAGACCGACTTCGTCGCCAAGAACGCCGAATTCCAGGCGCTTGCCGAGCAGGTCGTCAACGCCGCGTTGGGTGCGCAGGCGACCGACGTCGACACGTTGCAGGCGGCCAGGACGGCGGACCAGGACAAGACCGTCGAACAGGCCATCGCCGACCTGTCGGCCAAGATCGGCGAGAAGCTCCAACTGCGCCGCGTGCAGTACTTCGACGGCAACGTCGAGAGCTATCTGCACAAGCGGGCCGCCGACCTGCCGCCCGCTGTCGGTGTGCTCGTCGAGTTCGCCGGCTCCGGAAAAGAGCAGGCCCAAGACGCCGCGCATGCCGTCGCGCTGCAGATCGCCGCGCTCAAGGCGCGCTACCTGTCGCGGGACGACGTGCCCGAAGAGGTGGTGGCCAGTGAACGGCGCATCGCCGAGGAGACGGCCAAGGCCGAGGGCAAGCCAGAGCAGACACTGCCCAAGATCGTCGAGGGCCGGCTGAACGGTTTCTTCAAGGACGCGGTGCTGCTCGAGCAGCCGTCGGTCTCGGACAGCAAGAAGACGGTCAAGGCCCTGCTCGACGAGGCCGGCGTGACGGTGACCCGGTTCGCTCGTTTTGAGGTGGGTCAGGCGTAGGCGGCGCGGCGCGCATGCGACAGGTGCACGCATTCGGGGACGACGCGCTCGGCGAGCTGGACGCGGTCGGGCTCACGGAGGCCATCCGGGCCGGCCGGGTCGGCGCGGCCGAGGCCGTCGAGGCCGCCATCGCCCGCACCGAGGCCGTCGACCCGGCGCTGAACGGCTTGGCGTTCGCGGCGTTTCGGCAGGCTCGGGAACGTGCGTCGGCCGGCCCCGCGGACGGCTACTTCACCGGTGTCCCGACCTTCATCAAGGACAACGTCGACGTCGCGGGCCAGCCGACGATGCACGGCACCGACGCGTGGAAGCCGCGGGAAGCCGTCGCCGACAGCGTGTTCACCCGCATCTATCTGGCCACCGGGCTGACGTCGCTGGGCAAGACGCGGCTGTCCGAGTTCGGGTTCAGCGCGTCCGCCGAGCACGTGCGGCTGGGCCCGGTCCGCAACCCGTGGAACACCGACTACAGCGCCGGCGCGTCGTCGTCGGGCTCGGGAGCGTTCGTGGCCGCCGGTGTGGTGCCGATCGCACACGCCAATGACGGCGGGGGCTCGATCCGCATCCCGGCCGCCTGCAACGGGCTCGTCGGGCTCAAGCCGTCACGCGGGCGGCTGCCGCTCGACTCGAGGCTGCGCCCCATGCCGGTGGGTATCGTCGCCAACGGCGTTTTGACCCGCTCCGTGCGCGACACCGCCGCGTTCTACCGGGAGGCCGAACGGGTCTGGCGCAACCCCAGGCTGGCGCCGATCGGCGACGTCGCCCGGCCGGGCAGGCGGCGGCTGCGGATCGCGGTGACGACCCGCTCGGTCCGGCGTGACTGCAGCCCCGAAGTCCGGGAGCTGACGCTGAAATCGGCGGGGCTGCTGGAGGAACTGGGCCACCGTGTCGAACACCTCGACCAGCCGCCGGTCCCGGCCAGTTTCGTCGACGACTTCGTGCTGTACTGGGGGTCCCTGGCGCTGGCGCAGCTACGCGCGGGGCGGCGGATGTTCGGCGACACCTTCGACCGCAGCCGGCTGGACAGCTTGACGCTGGGCCTGGCCGGCCACGCCGGCCGCAACATGCACCGGCTTCCGCTGGCGGTGATGCGGTTGCGCCGGGTACGCGGGCGCACCGCCCGGCTCTTCGGCTGCTACGACGCCGTGCTCACCCCGACCGTCGCCGACGAGACGCCGCGCATCGGATTCCTGGCTCCCACGGACTATCGGCAGCTCATGGACCGGTTGATCGACTGGGTGGCGTTCACCCCGCTGCAGAACGTCACCGGTGAACCGGCGATTTCGCTGCCGCTGGCCCAATCGGCCGACCGGATGCCGGTGGGCATGATGATCTCGGCCGACCTCGGGCAAGAGGCCCGGCTGCTGGAACTCGCCTATGAACTCGAAGAGGCGCGACCTTGGGCGCGGATCCAGGGCGCTTCCGTCTGACCGTCAGTCCGAGCCGAGCTTGTCGAGCATTCGTTTGAACTCGCGCCGCTGGCTTTCGGTGAGCTTGGCCAGGATGCGCGAATCGGCGGTGCGCACCGCACTTTCCGCCCGCTTGAGCAGGGCGCGGCCCCGAGTCGTGAGCGTGGCCGGCAGCGCCCGCCCGGAGGACACCGACGCCGGCCGCGTCACCGCCCCGATGTCTTCCAGTTTGCGCAGCACCGTGTTCATCGCCTGCGGTGTGACGTTGGTGCGCCGCGACAATTCGGCGCTCGACAGTCCCGGGGAGATGGAAAGGATGCGCAGGCAGACGAATTCGGGCAGCGTCAGGCCGAGCGGGCCCAACACCGCGGAAACCTCCGGGCGTAGCACGGCGGCGACCCGGTACAACAGGTAGCCCAGCGGGGCGTCTTCGGCCTGAACCATGTCAGCCATCTTGACATAGATCGGTCCTCCGCTAACGCCGATTGGGTTGAACCGGCCGACAAGGGGTAGCCCGTGGTCAGCGAGACACAGCGATAGGAGGTGTCATGCCAAAAACGACGAAGAGCGGTAAGGCGAAGCAGAACGAGTTGCCCAGCACGCTGCAGCGCTCCAGCTCCGAGGCGCAACAGACGTTCGCCAAGGCGCACGACTCGGCCGTCGAGGAGTACGGCAGCGAGCAGCGGGCGCACCGGGTCGCCTACGCGGCGGTCAAGCACAGCTTCGAAAAAGTCGGCGACCACTGGGAGCCCAAACAGAAGAAAGGCCCGTCCGACGAGCGCGCCGAGGGCGGCGGCCCGCGAAACACCGGTCCGTCGGCCGAGGGCGTCGACGCCAACGCCAGCAAAAAGCACCTGCTTGACGTGGCGCGCCGGCTCGACGTGCACGGCCGCTCCACGATGAACAAAGCCGAATTGGTCGACGCGATTAAGAAGCAGAATCGCCGCGTCCGGGGCCGCTGATCGCTAACCGAACGGTGCCAGCCGTTTCGCTGCTCGATTGCACCGGAACCGCGGGGAAGCGGGCTAGGTGCCGGCGGATCGGCGGGGCCATTGCGGCGGTCGGCGCGCCGGCGGGGCCGGTGGTTCCAACGACTGACGTGCTCCGCGCCTCTCGGTCGGACCATGCTTTCGAGGCCATAACCCGGGTGGAGTGAGCCGCAGAGCCACGTCGGTGCCGGAGACGGTCACAGCTTTTCTCCCGACGCTCGGTTGGTTTGGTCCGTGATCGATCGGGCACCCGACGGCCATGGTCGCTTCTACCACTCGCAGCAGGCTTCGGCGGTGTCTCGGCGATGTCGATTTCCCGGCGAACAAGAACGATCTGCTTGCCGCCGCCGAACGAAATCAGTGCGACGACGAGACCATTTGTCAATGGCCATCTGAAACTGCCCACCGGTGGCCACGAGAACTGCCCGTTGGTGGCCAATAAGAACTGCCCGGTGGCGGACAACCATTCGCGCGTTGCGCGGGATACCGGCCGAGACGTACTGCAACCTGGACCAGATCTGCGCATCCGTCACCATCACCGGCGAATAATTCGGCGGCGACCAAAAGCCGGGTCGTGGTGGGATGGCGCCTTGGCGGTGATGTTAGCGGGCCGCCGAGCAGGTGATCGGTGCTGGGGTGTCTCGGCGGATCAGGCCGGGGCAGGGTGTCCGAATCTGGCTATCCCACAGCAACGTTGCACACTCCTGAACAAGCTAGCCGCTCGGCGGTTTCGGCGAACAGGGGTGTTGGATTGCCGGCCGAGCGGCTTAAGAACGAGCACTGCCAACTGCGTCGACGCGGAGCCGCTCCATGACGATGCCCTCGGCTTGGTCGATGGGGTCACGGGAAGCCAGCGCGCTGCGGAATTGCTCGTCTCGCTGAAAGGTATTCCATGCCAACGCTAGCTGTGTGGCGAATGTGCGTCCTAGTTGCAGCGAACCGTCGTCGAAGATGTGGGCGTCGTCGGTGTTGAGGGTCAGTGACCCAGCCATCTGTTTGTCAATTGTCAGCAAACAATCGAAACGACAGGTTCTGGCGGATCGGCATCTGCGCGAGCGCATCGTGAGAGTAACCGCGCCATCCTCGGCGGCGAGGTCGTTGACGCCGATGGTGTAGGTCGCCATCGCGGCCGACAGGACTGGTCGCTCCCGGTGCCGATTCTGGATCTGGTCCAGATGATCGGGTATCTGCCTGTGGCAGAAGGTGTCTCGAGAGATCGGCGAGCCCTGATCGTGATGCCGCCATATCGGGCGGCGGGCACTGCTTCGGCTGCGCGTCGGGTGAGACGGGCCTGAGAGGTAACGTCGCGCGCTCGTCTTCCCGAACCTGAGGCTGGTTCGGGTCAATCCGGACAAACCAATCCCGACAATATCGCAGTGTACATCTGTGTACCATGTCATTTGTTGGTGACAAGATCGATGCCGGCGGCCCGGCCGCGCCCCGTCGCCGAAATGCTAAGAGGCCCTAACCGATATGGCCCGTAGTGGCAGCACTGGTGCGGCTCTGATATAACAAGACAGTCAGGTCTGTCTTCAGACTGCAGGGCGACCATCCAACACGGGTCCTTTTGTGGTGCCGCGTGATCCGGAGTGGGTTGATGAGCCCTGTCCTTGAAACATTCTATGCCGGATGCATTTTGAGCGTCAGTGTCATCAGGCCAGCTAGCGGTGGAACCGCGCGACCTACAGGGTGCATCCACTGACGGGCTCACGGCAGAGAGGCGATGACGTGAAGTGGCCGGAATTCTCCGAACTTGGGCAGAGGCTTCGGATCAGGGTGGGCGACAAGGTGGCGCTGGTCAACGCGCCGTCGCAGTATGCGCGGATCATCCCGGGAGTCGATGGGTCGGCTCCCGACCGGGCCGACGTGGTGATCGGATTCGTCGCAGATTGCGGGGATCTTGACCTGCTCGATGCCGTATACGACGCTGCGCTCGCAGGCGGCCGAACCTGGATCGGGTACCCCAAGCCGCGTCAAGGGCACAGCGATCCGCCGCTGCGCAGGGACTGGCTGGCCCGGGCAGTCCGCAAGTTCGGCGTGCAATCGATCGCTCACGCGTCGATCGACCACGCCTGGTCCGCGTTGCTGGTGGAGCCCATTGCGGTTGATGCGGCCGAAAACTCGCTGGCGGACGCCGAACTCGCCTGGCCCGGCGCATGAGGACCAGGCGAATGCCGCAACAAGGGACAGAGAAGGTGGAGACGACCATGATCAATCGCTGGACGCGCCGACTGGGAATCGCCGCAATCGCGGCGGCCGCGATACCGGGTCTGACCGGTGTCACCGAGATCGCTGCGCCCGCGCGTGCGGCTGCACCCGAGTTCCTGCAGGTGCCGTCGCCGTCGATGGGACACAACATCACCGTCGAGTTCCAGCAGGGCGGCGCCCCCGCGGTCTACCTGCTTGACGGTCTGCGTGCCCAGGACGACCGCAACGGCTGGGACATCAACACCAATGCCTTCGACGACTACCGCGGCTCGGGGATATCGGTGGTCATGCCGGTCGGCGGACGATCCAGTTTCTACACCGACTGGTACGGTCCGGCCAACAACAGCGACGGCCCCCCGCAGACCTACAAGTGGGAAACCTTCTTGACCAGCGAACTGCCGCAATACCTGTCGGGCCGCGGGGTGCGGACATCCCATAACGCCGTGGTGGGGATCTCCATGTCCGGGTCGTCGGCCCTGATCCTGGCGGCCTACCATCCCCAGCAGTTCACCTACGCCGGGTCGCTGTCGGCTTACCTCACCCCGTCGAGCGGATCGGGACCGATGTATATCGGGATGGCCATGGGCAACGAGGGCGGCTTCAACCCGCACGATATGTGGGGACCTGACGGCGGGCCCGGCTGGGAGCGCAACGATCCCACCGTTCAGGTCGGCAGGCTGGTCGCCAACAATACTCGGCTGTGGGTCTACAGCGGTAACGGCACACCGTCGGAAATTGGCGAGGGCAGCATACCCGGCCAGGTCATCGAGCAGGTCGTGCTGAACAGCAACGTGGCCTTTCGGGACGCATACGTTGCCGCCGGCGGTCACAACGCCACCTTCAACATCGACAACAACGGTGTGCACAGTTGGGGCTATTGGGGCGCCCAGCTGACGGCGATGAAGCCGGACATGCAGCGCACGCTCGGCGCCGGTGGCGGCGGCGGCGCGTAAACCCTTGGCGGCTGCGCCAAAGGCCGCCAAAGGCCCAAGGACCGCCAAAAGCCCCCAAGACCACCCAAAAGGCACCCAAAAAGCATTGTGTCACAACCGAAGTGGACGCGCTGCCTCAGGGTCTGCGCGGCTTCGGCGGCCAGGCGCTGAGTTGGTTGAGCGCCTGGCCGCCGGGTGGTGCCCGAGGTGATTCAGCGCGGGATCTGTTCCGCCATCCGGCGTGCACAATGGTCGAATCCCACCAGTCGTACCCGGGAAGGTCGTCCAAGGTCCGCTTCAGAGAATAGGCCGGCCACCGGTCACGGCTATCCGCGCTCCGGAGATGTAACTCGCGTCGTCGGAAGCCAACAGCACGTAGACGGGTGCCAATTCGGCCGGCTGACCGGCGCGCCCGAGCGGCACGTTCTGGCCGAAGGATTCCACGCTCTCGGCGGGCATGGTCGAGGGGATGAGCGGCGTCCATATCGGTCCGGGCGCCACACTGTTGACACGAATTCCTTTGTCGCCCAACAGCTGAGCGAGGCTGGCCGAAAAGTTAGCGATCGCCGCCTTCGTCGCCGCGTACGGCGCCAGCGTGGGATTGGGGGTGTCGGAGTTCACCGAAGAACTCCCGATGATCGACGATCCGGCGCTCATGAACGGCAGGGCCGCCTTGACGAGGTAGAAATAGGCGCCGACATTCAGCCGGAAGGTGTAGTCCCATTCTTCGTCACCGATCTCCTCGAGGCTTCGGTGCAGCATCTGGTAGGCGGCGTTGTTGACGAGCACGTCGATGCCGCCCAATTCCTGGACTGCCTTGTCCACGACCGCCCGGCAGTGGCCCGGGTCGGACAAGTCCCCGGGCACCAGCACGCAACTGCGGCCGGCGTCTTCGACGTAACGGGCGACATCGCGAGCGTCGTCATGCTCGCTGAGGTAGGCGACCAGCACGTCAGCGCCTTCCCGGGCATATGCGATGGCCACGGCGCGGCCGATGCCGCTGTCGCCGCCGGTGATGATCGCCTTTTTTCCGACGAGTTTGTCGGAACCCCGGTAGCTGCTTTCACCACAGTCGGGTACAGGATTCATCCGGCTCTGTTCACCGGGTATGGTTTGTTGCTGCGCTGGAAAGCTCATTGTCAGATCCCTTTTCCCAATTCGCCGATGTTGAGCAAAATGCTGAGGCGTGCGCCCACTCGCATTCAGGCCGGCGGGCCGGCCGTGGGAACGTCCGGATCGTCGTCGGCGGGCGGCTCTGGATCGCGCCATTCCTCGGCGCGGCTGGGTCGGTTACCGCGCACCGTGCCGCCCAGCTCGTGCTTGAGTTCGTCGTCCTCGCGCGGACCGTGCTTGGCGTTTCCACGTTCCATCGCGGCATCCTCCTGTCTCGCTGCACAGCCCGGCCGGCAGACCCGCCGGGCAACGCATGTCATATCCGGTGCGGCTACCCCGCCGTCCGGGGATTAATCGCCAGAGTGACGCCACCCCATGGGTGGGGATGGGACGGGGTATGAGTGCGGATGGAAGCTTCGTTCTGCCGTGGCCGTGGGTTTGTGGTCCGGGGTTTGGGGACGAAACGCGGTTTCGCGCTTACGGTTGGGGCCGCTTGACGGCCGGCACCGTCCGCTGTCACCAGCAGCGCACCGGCAAGACACTCCCAGCCGGCAAGCCCACGGCCGAATCGGGTACCCCACATAAATGAGCGATGTGGATCGCAGATCGGTCGAACTGCGACGGCAAGCACAGCAGCACGCCGAGCGGGCACGGGCAGCCATGCAGGAGCGACGCAGCGATGAGGGCAATGGGCTGAGCGGCTGGGTGGCGCAACGCGCCGGCCGATGGGCTCTCGAAGGGCAGGATGAGACCACCCTGCAGGCAAAAGTTCTTGTGGAACGTGTTGGTGGACTACTGGTTCCGCATGGACATCGACGGCTGGGAGAACATTCCCGACCCGCCGTTGCTGCTGGTGGGGGTCCATTCCGTGTGGGACGCGTGGACCGTCGGGCTGCAGTGGTGGCGACACTTCGGCCCGGACCGGATCTTGCATGGCACCGCTCATGACGCCTTGATGGCGATCCCGGTGGTGGGGCATTACTTCAGGTCGATGGGAGTGCTGCCCGCCGCCCCGGATGCGATCGCCACGGCACTGGCGGAGGGCCGTGATGTGGCGCTGTGGCCCGGTGGCGAGGTGGACTCGCTGCGTCCGTGGAGTGAGCGCGAGCGCGCCAACCTCGCCGGGCGGAAAGGCTTTGTCAAGATGGCGATTCGCGCCGGGGTGCCGGTAGTGCCGATCGCGACCGTCGGCGGCGCCGACGCCATGCCGGTGCTGATTCGCGGCGATCGCCTGTCGCGGGCGTTGAAACTCGATCGCCTGTTTCGGCTCAAAGTCTTCCCGCTGGCCATTTCGTTGCCGTGGGGCATCGCGCCGGCGGCGCTGCCGCAGTTGCCGCTGCCGGCCAGGATCCGGACCCGATTCATGCCCGTCGTCGAACTCGATCACGACCCGGCCCGCGCGGGGGACGAGCAGTACGTCGAGCGCAAATACCACGAGGTGCAGAACGCCATTCAGAAAGGTATGGATGCGCTGGCCCGCAAGCGCGCATTGCCCTTGTTCGGGTGAGGGGGCTGGTGAAACACCGGCTGGTGAAACACAAGGGGTGGGTGCGGGTCGATCAACCGGTGGTCGTGTCCGCGGCAGGGCCACGTCGTGGCGGGCTGGAAAGGTTTTGGCTTGGGCCCCAGAAAGTCGATGGGTCCGACCGGCACGCATGGCCGGACCCATCTTCCTGCAAGTTACTGGTTGGACTGCTGGCGCTTCTCAGCGACCTCGGCGCTGCCGCGGGCGGCGTCTGCTTCGGCTTCCTTGCGCGCGGCGTCGCGCTGCGCTTCCGCCTTGTCCTGCTGGGCCTGGCCCTCACGCGTGAGGTCGTCCTGACCGGTCACCGCGCCGACGGCCTCTTTTGCCTTGCCCTTGACGTCCTCGACGACGCCTTTCACGGCCTCCGCGGGTCCCGACTTGTTGGTGTCCGCCATCGATCAGTTCCTCCTCAGTGGCGTACGTGGTGCGAGCGACTCAACGCTCTTGCCGGTCGGTCCCATGACCGCTCCGGCAACGCAGCAGATGCCGAGTCCTTCTTCTCAAGACCGGGGAGTTCCCGCCGCACTCTCGCGGATTCCCACGCCGCCCGACGATCAAACATCGCCGGGCAAAGGAATTTAGCCGGCGGCTGCGGGATCGGGCCATTATTCGTCAAGCGTGCACCCCGACCGCCTGACGGTGCGCTGCGATGAGGCAGGATGTGAATTGCCGTTCCGGAAGAGGTCCTCCGGGATGGCGCTCTCATGCGAGGAGTCTGATGACGGAGCCCAGGGAGTCCCAGGCCGCCGGTGCGGCGGCTCCGAAGCCGGAGCCGGCGAACGGCACACCGACAACGTCACGCGACGCCGGTCTTGCTTCCGGCCCGCGCAAATATTCGCGAGTGTTGCTCAAGCTCGGTGGTGAGATGTTCGGCGGTGGCCACGTCGGGCTGGACCCCGACGTGGTGGGACAGGTTGCCCGTCAGATCGCCGAGGTGGTGCGCAGCGGCGTGCAGGTTGCCGTGGTCATCGGCGGGGGAAATTTCTTTCGCGGTGCGCAACTGCAGCAGCGCGGCATGGAACGCACGCGCTCGGATTACATGGGAATGCTCGGCACCGTGATGAACAGCCTCGCGCTGCAAGACTTCCTGGAGAAGGAGGGCATCGTCACCCGGGTCCAGACCGCGATCACCATGGGACAGGTCGCCGAGCCCTACCTCCCGTTGCGCGCCGTCCGCCATCTGGAAAAGGGTCGGGTGGTGATCTTCGGTGCCGGCATGGGTCTGCCGTACTTCTCCACCGACACCACGGCGGCCCAGCGTGCCCTCGAGATCGGCGCGGACGTGGTGCTGATGGCCAAGTCGGTCGACGGTGTCTTCGCCGAAGATCCCCGGGTGAACCCCCAAGCCGAGATGCTGACGGTGATCAGCCACCGTGAAGTCATCGACCGGGGATTGCGAGTGGCCGATACCACCGCGTTCAGCCTGTGTATGGACAATGGCATGCCGATCCTGGTGTTCAACCTGCTGACCAATGGCAATATCGCCCGGGCGGTGGCCGGTGAGAAAATCGGGACATTGGTCACCACCTGAGGGGAGGTCACCACCTGAGGGAAGGTCACCACCTGAGGGAAGGTCACCACCTGAGGGAAGGTCACCACCTGAGGTCTCCGCCTGAGGGGAGACTGACGATCCGCGCTTGCGACGACGCAGAGCGCACCGACGAGGAGGAGCGGCGCAGATGATCGATGAGGCTCTCTTCGACGCGGAAGAGAAGATGGAGAAGGCCGTATCGGTGGCCCGCGACGACTTGGCAGCCATCCGTACCGGCCGCGCCAACCCGGGCATGTTCTCCCGTATCGTGATCGACTACTACGGCAGCAACACCCCGATCACCCAGCTTGCCAGCATCAACGTCCCCGAGGCGCGCCTGGTCGTCATCAAGCCCTACGAGTCCGCCCAGCTGGGCGCCATCGAGACGGCGATCCGCAATTCCGACCTCGGCGTCAATCCCACCAACGACGGCAACCTCATCCGGGTGGCCGTCCCGCAGCTCACCGAGGAGCGGCGTAGGGAGCTGGTCAAACAAGCCAGAAGCAAGGGGGAGGACGCCAAGGTTTCGGTGCGCAACATCCGTCGTAAAGCCATGGAGGAGCTGCACCGCATCCGGAAGGACGGCGAGGCCGGTGAAGACGAGGTCGGTCGCGCGGAAAAGGATCTCGACAAGACCACCCATCAGTACGTCAACCAGATCGACGAGCTCGTCAAGAATAAAGAAGGCGAGTTGCTGGAGGTCTAACGGCCGCTCAGCAGACACGTCCGTGGCAGCTCCCGACGCCGGCAAAGGCACCCCGCCCGACGGCTCGCCTGCAATCGGAAAGTCGGCGCCGCGACGGCCCAGGAAGACCTCGCGGGCCGGCCGCGACCTGCCGGCCGCGATCGCGGTGGGCGCAACCATCGGCGGCGGGCTGATCGCGACGCTATTGTTTGCTCCGCGCTTCTGGATCGTCCTGGTCGCGGGGGCCGTCTTCGTCGCCAGCCATGAGGTGGTGCGCCGGCTGCGCGAAGCCGGATACGTCATCCCGGTCCTCCCGCTGCTGGCCGGCGGGCAGCTCATCGTCTGGCTGACATGGCCTTTCCACGCCGCCGGTGCGATGGCGGGATTCGGTGTCACGGTGGTGATCTGCATGATCTGGCGACTATTCATGCAGGACAACAGGAAACGGCCCGAGCCGTTCGCGGGTTCACCATCGGCGAATTATCTGAGGGACACGTCCGCGACGATTTTCCTGGCCGCGTGGGTGCCGCTGTTCGCCTCCTTCGCCGCGCTGCTCGTCTACCCCCACGACGGCGCGCGCCGGGTGTTCTGGCTGATGATCACGGTTGTGGCCTCCGATGTGGGTGGCTATCTGGTGGGCGTGCTGATCGGGAAGCATCCGATGGTCCCGGCGGTCAGCCCGAAGAAGTCCTGGGAGGGGTTCGCCGGTTCCTTGCTCCTCGGGGTGACCGCGGCGACCCTGACCGCGGTCTTTCTGGCCGGCCGGTCGGCGTGGATCGGCGTGCTGCTGGGCGTCGTCCTCGTGCTGACCTGCACGCTCGGCGATCTGGTGGAGTCGCAGGTCAAACGGGACCTGGGCATCAAAGACATGGGACGGCTGCTGCCCGGCCACGGCGGCCTGATGGACCGGCTCGACGGCGTCCTGCCGTCGGCCGTGGCGGCGTGGACAGTGCTCACCCTGGTGCCCTGACGGCCCCATACTGAACACGTCATGGTCCAACAGCTGATGTTCTCCGATCCGCGCCCGAGTGGGGCGCCGCGGCACCTGGCCGACCTGGACGCGGCGGGTCGCGCGTCGGCCGTCGCAGCGCTGGGCCTGCCGGCGTTTCGGGGCAAGCAGCTCGCACACCAGTACTACGGTCGGTTGGTCGCCGATCCGCGGCAGATGACCGACCTGCCCGCGGCCGTGCGCGACCGGATCTCCGAGGCGATGTTCCCGACGCTGCTCACCGCGGCCACCGTGGTGAGCTGTGATGCGGGTCAGACGCGAAAGACGTTGTGGCGGGCCGTCGATGGGATCACTATCGAATCGGTGCTGATGCGCTACCCGCAGCGCAGCACGGTGTGCGTTTCGTCGCAGGCGGGCTGCGGGATGGCCTGCCCCTTCTGTGCGACCGGCCAGGGCGGGCTCACCCGCAACCTGTCGACAGCCGAGATCCTCGAGCAGGTGCGCGCCGCCGCCGCGGCGCTGCGCGACGACTTCGGTGATCGTTTGTCGAACGTGGTTTTCATGGGGATGGGGGAGCCGCTGGCCAATTTCGCCAGAGTGCTGGCCGCGGTGCAGCGCACCACCGCCGCGCCGCCACACGGGTTCGGCATCTCGGCCCGCTCGGTGACGGTGTCGACGGTGGGGCTGGCCCCGGCGATCCGCAAGCTGGCCGACGAACACCTCGGGGTGACTCTGGCGCTGTCGCTGCACGCGCCCGACGACGAGCTGCGTGACACGCTGGTGCCGGTGAACAACCGCTGGAAGGTCGGGGAGGCTCTGGACGCCGCCCGCTACTACGCCGAGGCGACCGGCCGCCGGGTGTCCGTGGAATATGCGCTCATCCGCGACGTCAACGACCAGCCCTGGCGGGCGGATCTGTTGGGTTGCCGACTGCAGCGCGCACTGGGGCCGTTGGCGCATGTCAATCTGATCCCGCTCAATCCGACCCCCGGCAGCGACTGGGATGCCAGCCCCAAGGCCGTGGAGCGGGAGTTCGTTCGTCGCGTCCGGGCCAAGGGGGTGTCGTGCACGGTGCGCGACACGCGGGGCCGGGAGATCAGCGCCGCCTGCGGGCAGCTGGCCGCCGAAGGCGGGTAGCTGGAGCGCGGGCGGATCAGCCGGGGCCTGCGGGCAGCTGGCCGCCGAAGGCGGGTAGCTGGAGCGCGGGCGGATCAGCCGGGGCCTGCGGGCAGCTGGCCGCCGAAGGCGGGTAGCTGGAGCGCGGGCGGATCAGCCGGGGCCTGCGGACAGCTGGCCGCCGAAGGCGGGTAGCTGCTACCTGATCCAGCCGCGGCGGCGGCCCCACAGATCGCGCACCAGAACGAACAGCGACGCAGCGGCGAAGCCGACCAACCACCAGTCCTCGACGTGGCCGACGTGGTTTCCGCGCAGCATCGCCAGCAGGAAGATGACGGCGAACGCGCCGACGTAGTGCCAGGTGCGGTGATTGATCCTGCTCCATCCCCACGCTGCCGACGGCACCTCAGCGGCGTCGACGCCGTTGAAGTGCTCCACCTCGGTACTGGCCACGGCGAATCCCCTTCGGATCGGATCGGCTTTTCTAGAGTCGAAAGCGTTTCTAAGCCGAAATTGTGACACACGGGTGGCGGGGGTCTGCCGGTTCGGTCGGGCCCCGCCGCCGCGAGCGTCACGTTGGCGTGGCGCCGGTGGGGCTGCCGGCTGTTGCGTTCTGAGTGGTCAGTGGTTGTCGGTGGTGTGCTGTAGGAACACGGGTATGAATCGGGCGGCGCGGGTTGAGCGCAACGATGTCGCGCGGGTGACCGCCCGTCGGTGGGCCGGATCGTGGTCGAGCACCGGGACCGGTTCTGCCGGTTCGGCTCGCAATACGTCGAAGCCGCGCTCGCCGCCCAGGGCCGAGAACTCGTCGGGGTGGATTCATCGGAGGTCGACGACGATCTGCTGTGGGATATGACCGCGATCCTGACCCGTACGGGGTCCCGGATCAGTAGGTGTGCGCGGCTGTATGGCAAGCGCGCTGCTGGTAACCGTCCGGCGATCGGCGCCGTCCGCGCGCATGAGAACATCCCCCGAGTCCAGCGGCGCGGAAGGGAGGCAGCCGCAGGACTGCCGAACAACCCCGAGACGGGTGCAAGTCGCCTTCGAATATCACTCACTTGCAACGGCTGGGTCACAATGAGTGGGTGACCACGTCGACGACCGAATCCCACACCGAGGGCCGCCTGCGGGTTCTGGTGCTGGGCAGTACCGGCTCGATCGGCACCCAGGCGCTGGACGTCATCGCCGCCAACCCGGACCGTTTCGAGGTGGTCGGGTTGGCCGCCGGGGGAGCCAACCTGGACACGCTGCTGCGGCAACGCGCCCAAACCGGCGTCACCAACATCGCCATCGCCGACGAACGCGCGGCCCGACGGGCCGGGGATGTCCCCTTCAGCGGACGGGAGGCCGTCACCCGGCTCGTGCAGGAAACCCAGGCCGACGTCGTCCTCAACGCGCTGGTCGGCGCGCTGGGCCTGCGGCCGACGCTGGCCGCGCTGGAGTCGGGCGCCCGGCTGGCGCTGGCCAACAAGGAGTCCTTGATCGCCGGCGGCCCGCTGGTGCTGCGGGCCGCACGGCCGGGGCAGATCGTGCCCGTCGACTCCGAGCATTCCGCGCTGGCCCAGTGCCTGCGCGGCGGCGCTCCCGACGAGGTCGCCAAGCTGGTGCTGACCGCCTCCGGCGGGCCGTTTCGGGGCTTCGCCGCCGCCGACCTCGAGCATGTCACCCCCTTGCAGGCGGGCGCGCACCCCACCTGGTCGATGGGCCCGATGAACACGCTGAACTCGGCGTCGCTGGTGAACAAGGGCCTCGAACTCATCGAAACCCACCTGCTGTTCGGCGTTCCCTACGAGCGAATCGAGGTTGTGGTACACCCGCAGTCGATCGTTCATTCGATGGTCACGTTCGTCGACGGCTCGACGATCGCGCAGGCCAGCCCGCCGGACATGAAGCTGCCCATCTCCTTGGCGCTGGGCTGGCCCCATCGGGTGGCGGGCGCGGCCGCAGGGTGCGATTTCAGCACGGCCGGTAGCTGGGACTTCGAGCCGCTCGACGACGACGTGTTCCCCGCGGTCCGGCTCGCACGCCACGCCGGCCGGACCGGCGGCTGCATGACCGCCGTCTACAACGCCGCCAACGAGGAGGCGGCGGAGGCGTTCCTGGCCGGGCGCATCCGCTTCCCCGCCATCGTCAGAACCATCGCCGAGGTGCTGCACGGCGCCGACCAATGGGCCGCTTCACCGGCTAACGTGGATGACGTACTGGAAGCGCAGCGTTGGGCACGCGAGCGGGCGCGGCGCGCGATCGCGACTGCGGCGTCCGCGGGAGTCTCCGGAATGGCTTTAGAAAGGTCCTAGCAGCCTGATGATGTTCGCTATCGGCATTGTGCTGTTCGCGCTCGCCATCCTCGTCTCGGTGGCCTTGCACGAGTGCGGTCACATGTGGGTCGCCCGCGCGACCGGCATGAAGGTGCGCCGCTACTTCGTCGGCTTCGGTCCCACGCTGTGGTCGACGCGCCGCGGGGAGACCGAGTACGGGGCCAAGGCGGTTCCGCTGGGCGGCTTCTGCGACATCGCCGGCATGACGCCGGTCGAAGAGCTGGCCCCCGACGAGACCGACCGTGCGATGTACAAGCAGGCGACCTGGAAGCGGGTTGCGGTGCTCTTCGCGGGGCCCGGCATGAACTTCGTCATCTGCCTGGTGCTGATCTACGGCATCGCCCTGGTGTGGGGACTGCCGAACCTGCACCCGCCCACCAAGGCGGTTATCGGCGAAACCGCCTGTGTCGCGCCGGAGGTGGCGCCGGGCAAGCTCGCGAGCTGCACGGGCCCGGGTCCGGCGGCGCTGGCCGGGATCCGTCCGGGCGACGTCGTCGTCAAGGTGGGCGACACTCCGGTGTCCAGCTTCGAGGAGATGGCCGTCGCGGTCCGCAAGTTGCACGGCACCGTGCCGATCGTCGTCGAGCGTGACGGCACCCCGATCACCACCTACGTCGATGTCACCCCGACGCGGCGGTTCCTGACCAGTGCGGCCAACGGCCAGGGCGGTCAGCCCGAGGCTTCGACGGTCGGCGCCATCGGCGTCGGCGCCGTCAGACTCGCCCCCACGCACTATGACGTGCTCTCGGCCGTGCCGGCCACTGTGGCGTTCACCGGAGATCTGACCGGCGAGGTGGGCAAGGCGTTGGTCGCAATCCCCACCAAGGTCGGTGCGCTGCTGCACGCCATCGGCGGCGGCCAGCGTGACCCGCAGACGCCGATGAGCGTCGTCGGCGCCAGCATCATCGGCGGCGACACCGTCGACCACGGGCTGTGGGTGGCGTTCTGGTTCTTCCTGGCCCAGCTGAACCTGATTCTGGCCGCGATCAACCTGGTGCCGCTGCTGCCCTTCGACGGCGGCCACATCGCCATCGCGGTGTTCGAGAAGG
>JAQTVU010000232.1 GCA_028706695.1 Mycobacterium sp. | reverse complement strand
GGGTGCGCGCACCCTGACGCAGTCCACCCGGCCCACGGGCGACAGCGACGGGAACAGCGCGCGCACGGTCGCCGGGTCCGGCACCTCCTGACCGAAGGCCCAGTGGCCCGTGCTGCCAAGCGGCAGCCCGTAACCCTCGGCTGCGGACAGGCAGGCGGCGCCCGCGGCGCCGGCGCCCGCGTAGCTGAATCGGGTGTGCGGCGTGAATTCGACGTCGAGCGGGCCGAACAGCGCCGCCGTCTGGACCCCCGCACAGATCAGCACGCGGTCGCCGCTCAACACGGTGCCGTCGGTAAGCGTCGTGGAGCCGTCGTCGGTGACCGAGACGACCTCGCGGCGATAGACGCTGACCCGCCGTGCCACGGCGGTCAGTGCGCGGCGGACACGCAGACTGCCGCCGAGCGGGTCGAACAAGCCCGCTTCCCAGGGCGCGGCGACGAACGGGATCCGCGCCGCGATGCCCTCCCGGTCCAGCCGGGAAAACGAGGCGCCGGCATCGGCCATCGCCGCCGCGACGTCGTCGCTCGGGTCTGCGTTGATGAAACCCTCGCTGCCCAGCAGGCGCCCGGCGCCCAGCTCGGATTCCCAGCGCTGCCAGCCGATGCGTGCCCGCATGGCGAGCCTGCACAGCTCCGGGCGCCGGTGCGCGATGCGGAAGATCCGCGCCAGGCCCACCGACTGCTCGGCGAAAGGCTCACCACGCTCTAGCACGATGGCGCGTTCCCCGCGCCGCGACAGCTCGTAGGCCGCCGCCAGGCCGCATATGCCCGCTCCGATGATGACGATCACGCCCGCGCCCGCCCGCAGCCGCGTTCAGAAGAAAAAGCCCGCGTACGGTGCGTCGGGCACCGCGAACAGCCCGTCGGCCACGACGAGCGCCGCGGGATCGTCAGCCCGGACCAGCCCGGCAACGGCGAGGCTGCGCCAGCTCGCGCCGCCCAGCAGAACCGCGGCCAATCCCGCGACGCCGACGTGCAGTTGGGCGTGTCGGCCCGTCGGTTCGGCCCCGTCGCCGGAGATGGCGAAGCCGCCCGAATTGCCCGGCAGCAAGGGATCGTTGACCGCAATGGTGACGGTGCCGCGGCCGTCACATCGGCGTTCGGCCAGTGCCTCTCGGGCGTCGACGACCCGGAGCCACGTCTCGTCATGCACGGCGGTTACCCGCATGGCCCGCCGGTCAACAAGCAACCAGGGCAATGGATCGTCGAGCGGAAGCGACCAGAACACCACACGGTCGACGAGATCGAGCCCGAGCAAAAATCGCAGCAGCCCGACATGCGCCTCGGTGCCGGGGGCGAAGAAGTCCTCCACCACGACGGTGCGCTGTTGGCTCATCAACCACTTATCGGTGTCGACGGGGCGGTAGCGGGCGAACCCGGTCTCGGCGCCCGGTTCGCCGTGCACCGCGACATACCAGGGCCCCGCGGTCGACTCCGTGCGCACCCGGAGGCCCTGCCACCAAACCGCCGGGCGGTCAAGGGTTCCCGGCCGGGACGGGCGATTGTCGGCATAGATTCGCGGCAGGGCCTCCCACGCCTCGGCGGCGTTGAGCAGCCGCACCGAGCCGCCCATGCCGACATCGCGACGCAGCGCCGCCCGCGCCGTCTCGACCTCCACGCTCTGGAATGCGCTCGCCACCCCGTAGCCGTATCGCTCGTAGATCGTGGCCTCGGAGGCCCGCAACGTCGCCACGACCTCTCCGCGCGCGGCGATGTCGCGCAACTGGCGCCGGATCAGGTCGGTGGCGATGCCTTTGCGGGTGAACGACGGCAGCACCCCGATGTGTGTCACGGCGGCGTGCGCCACGATCGTTCCACCCGGAAGCGTCAGCCCGCTCGACGCGGCGTCAGCGGTGCCGACGAGTTGTCCGTCGACGAATGCCCCCAGCGTGCGGCCGGTCTCGAGCAGCTTGGCGATCTGCCCGGCCTGCGGATCCGGCAGCGGGGGAAGCCCGACCATCGAGGTTCGGAACACGTTGGCCGCGGCGATGAGGTCGTCCTCGATGTCGAGGACCCGGATGTCGGTCGTCACAGGGCCATCATGTCTGGTGCGCGCGCCGACGCCCCCGGCGCGGTGCTCAGCGGATGGGCAGGCCGGTCAGCGCGCGCGAGATCACCAGCCGCTGGATTTCGCTGGTTCCCTCGAAGATGGTGAAGATCTTCGCGTCCCGGTGCATCCGCTCCACGGGGTAGTCGCGGGTGTAGCCGTTGCCGCCCAGGATCTGGATCGCCTCGTCGGTGACGTAGACCGCGGTCTCGCTTGCCACCAGCTTGGCAATCGACCCCTCAGCGGAGTCGAAATTCTGGTTGTTTCGCGCCATCCACCCGGCCCGCCACACCAGCAGGCGCGCCGCGTCGATACGGCTTTTCATGTCGGCCAGCTTGAACGCCACCGCCTGGAATTCGCCGATCTTACGGCCGAATTGCTCACGCTGACAGGCATAGTCGAGCGCGTACTCGTAAGCGGCCCGCGCCACGCCAACCGCCATCGCGCCGACGGTGGGCCGCGTGCGCTCGAAGGTCTTCAGCGCGGCCTGCCCTCCGGTGGAGGAACCAGACTTGATCCGCGCGATGCGCGCTTCGAATTTCTCCCGCCCGCCCAGGATATGGTCCTCGGGCAGGCGAACGTTGTCGAGCACTACCTCGGCGGTGTGCGAGGCGCGGATGCCGTGCTTCTTGAATTTCTGGCCCTGCGCAAATCCTTTGGTGTTGGGCGGGATGATGAATGTCGCCTGGCCGCGGGCGCCCAGCTCGGGATAGACCGATGCCACCACGATATGCACATTGGCGATACCGCCGTTGGTCGCCCAGGTTTTGGTGCCGTTGAGGACCCATTCACGAGACGCCGCGTCGTAGCGTGCCCGGGTGCGGATGCCGCCGACGTCGGAACCCGCGTCGGGTTCCGACGAGCAGAAGGCCCCGAGCTTGGGCTCGTCGGGCGTACCGAACATCTCGGGCAGCCAGCGGCCTAGCTGCTCGGGCGTTCCGTTGCCCGCCAACGCCGCTGCCGCCAGGCCGGTGCCCATGATGGACAGCGCGATGCCGGCATCACCCCAGAACAACTCCTCCAACACGGTGAGCATGCCCAGGCCCGTGGGCTCACCGGCCTGCTGCGCGAACAGATCGGCCGAGTAGAGGCCCATCCTGGCGGCCTCCTGGATGATCGGCCACGGAGTCTCCTCGCGCTCATCCCATTCGGCGGCGGCGGGGCGAATCACCTCGACGGCGAACTGGTGCACCCAGTCGCGGACCGCGATCACGTCATCGCTGAGTTGCAGTGAAAATGTCACGGCTTTACTCCTGAAATGTTGGTGTCCACAGGGTTTCGGGGTTCCCGTAATGCGCCAGGACGCTGACGGTCTGGTTGACCCACGCCTCGAAGTAGCGATCTTCGTCGATGTTGCCGGGCAGGCGGCCGGTCAGCGCCCGCAGCGTCGCGGCGTAGGACAACGACGCGATCGCGATGGCCGCGGTCGCTTCGGGATCGGGGATGCACGTGCGGCCGGCGCGGTTGGACGCGGCCAGCTCGTCGGCGAACCGCTGATAGGCGTTGTCGGTGATGACCTGCCAGGTCTTCTCGTCGAGGTCGCCGAGTTCGTCGGGCTCGCGCAGCATGACCTTGAGTAGGTCTTCGCCCTGCTTGAGGTTGTTCCAGATCAGTTGGCCCGCGGTGCGCACCGCCTGCTCGGCACTGTCCGGTTCCCCGGCGTCGTATTGCTCCCGGGCGGCGGCGATGCTGTCGATGCGGTGCGCGACGGCGGCCTCCAGCAGTTCTCGCTTGGAGCCGAAGTGCTTATAGAGCGCGCCCGATCCTGGCGCCAGGCCGGATGCCCGCTGGATGTCAGCTACCGACGTCGCCGCGTACCCCTTGTCGGCGAAGAGATTGAGGGCCGCGGCCAGCAATCGGTCGCGGGCTGAGGCCATAGTGAGAGATTACTCACTCACCGCGCAATGAGCAAACGACTGTTCACTGGTGCACATCCCGCACCCGGCGTCGCCGTGAACCATAATTGGGCCATGATTGTTGCCCAGTTGCGGCGTGCGGTCCGGTCGATGCCCATCGTCCGCGATGCCGAACCCGCGGTGCCACCTTGAGGATGAAGCGCAACAACAACCATCTCCTCGGCCGCGTGCAACTGCCGATGCGGGTGCTCTCGCTACGCACCATCGTCATCGTCGCTCAGCTCTCGGTGGTCGTCCTGGTCCTCCTCCTGGGCGCGTGGGTGTGGATCGGCGGCACCAACGATCAATACAGCCAGCTGGACCGCCGCCTGGACTCGGTCAGCAGTCTGGGAGACATCAACATCTTGCTCAACGGCGCAGAGCATCTGAACACCGGGCACGCCCTACCGGACGGCAACCTGGTGCGCACCGCGCGTATCGGGGATATGACCATCTCGGTGCCCAGCGACATCGTCGTGCCCCAACTCGCCAACGGCTATGCGAACACCACCATCAATGCAGTGCAATACCGAGTCCGTACATTCAGCGCGGGTCCCGCCTCGATCGCGCTCGCGGCACCATTGGCGGAAGCTCAGCATCGAATCAACGAACTGCACCTGCGGGTAATGCTGATCTGCGCCAGTGTCATCGGCGGCACCGTGCTGGTCGGCTGGGTGATCTCGCTGATCATGGTCAACCCTTTCCTGTTGCTCGCCCAGCAGGCCCGCGCCATCAACGCTCAGTCCAGTCCCGACGAGGTCCAGGTACGCGGTGTGCGCGAAGCCGTGGAGATCGCCGAGGCGGTGGAGGGAATGCTGGCCCGCATCGGCAACGAACAACAGCGCACCAGGGCAGCGCTCGAGGCGGCCCGCGACTTCGCCGCCGTCGCCTCACACGAGTTGCGGACACCGCTGACCGCCATGCGCACCAATCTGGAGGTGCTGACCACCTTGGAGTTGGCGCCCGAGCAGCGTCGTGAGGTGATCGGCGATGTCATACGCACCCAAAGCCGGATCGAGGCCACGCTGACGGCACTGGAACGGCTGGCGCAGGGGGAGCTGACGACGGTCGATGACTTCGTCCCATTCGACATCACCGAACTCCTGGACCGCGCCGCACACGACGCGCTACGCATCTACCCCGGTGTGCAGGTCTGGCTGGTGCCGTCGCCCACGGTGCTGATGATAGGACTGCCGACGGGGTTGCGGCTGGTGATCGACAACGCGATCGCCAACGCCGTCAAACACGGCGGCGCCACCGTGATCCGGCTCAACGTCACCAGTTCCGCCGAGGGCGTGCAGACCACGATCGACGACAACGGCACCGGAGTGCCGGTGG
>JAQTVU010000231.1 GCA_028706695.1 Mycobacterium sp. | reverse complement strand
CAGCGACGGCGTGACGCCACCGGGACGCCCCCAAAGCGGAATCCACTGACGGGGGCGGATTGTCTCAATGACCTTGCCGGCGCTGATCGCCTGCGACGTCGACGGCACGCTGTTCGACGATGCCGAGACCATAACCCCCCGCACCCGCGATGCCGTGCGCGCGGCCGTCGACGCCGGCGCGCGGTTCATCCTGGCGACCGGCCGCCCGCCGCGCTGGGTGCGCCCGGTCGTCGAGCAGCTCGGCTTCGCGCCAATGGCCGTGTGCGCCAACGGGTCCGTCATCTACGACCCGGCCACCGACCGGGTGCTGGCGGCGCGCACCCTGGACGTCGACACGCTGGCCGAGCTGGCCGAACTGGCGGCGCGGGTGCTGCCCGGGGCCGGGCTGGCCGTCGAACGGATCGGGGAGCGGGCCCACGACACCGCCACCCCACAGTTCATCAGCTCGCCCGGCTATGAGCATGCGTGGCTGAACCCCGACAACACCGAGGTTTCCGTCGAGGACTTGCTCAGCGCCCCGGCGATCAAGCTGCTGATCCGTCGGGCCGGGGCCCGCAGCTCGGAGATGGCCGCCGCGCTGGCCGCGCACGTCGGTATCCAGGGCGACATCACCTACTCCACCGACAATGGGCTGGTGGAGATCTTGCCGCTGGGCATCAGCAAGGCCACCGGCATCGAAGAGATCGCCAAGTCGCTGGACATCGGCAGCGGCGAGGTGCTGGCGTTCGGCGACATGCCCAACGACCTGCCGATGCTGCGATGGGCCGGTCACGGTGTGGCGATGGGCAACGCCCATCCCGAGGTGCGGGCCGCCGCCGACGAGATCACCACGCCCAACACCGACGACGGGGTGGCGCGGGTGCTGGAACGCTGGTGGCTCTAAAGCGTGTCGGGCGGGCGGCCCCGGGCGCTTCGCTAAGAGCACTCAGGTCGCCCTTCAGGATGGGTTGACCCCTTGAGCGCGATCGGGCGACATTCTCAATCTCTTCGAAGATACTGGGCCACAGTGTGTTTGGTAGGCCGTGACCCATTCTTGGCGGCTGGGTGGGCCGGTTTCGCGCCGAGCATGGCGTCGGCTGTCGCGCGTTCGGCGTCAGGCCTGACCAGGCGATCTTGCTGACCGGGCAAAATGACCGCGGGCGCCGAGGCTGGTGAACGGCTGGAGCGCCAGCGCCGTTGCAGCTATGCCTCCATCGGTCGTTGGGGTCTTCCCGTGCGTGGTCTCGGTCTCCAGCACCACCTCGCCCTGGTTGACCTCGACGGTGAGGTCCTGCAAGGCGCCGGTGACTTCTCCATCCTGGGTGCCGGGCCAGTTCGTCGCCGGTTGTTCTGAGGAAGGATGATCGGCGGATCCACGCCGCGAACCGTCCCAGCCAGACACGGAGGTGGCTGGCGCCGGACGCGCCGCTGCACGGTGAGGGGAACGGGGTCAGATGCTGACGGGCCGGCGCAGTGGCCCGTCGGATGCCTCGGTTTCGCGGGTGTCGGTGTTGAGCCGCTCGAGGCCATTTTGGCTTCGCTGCGCGTTGCTCGCGATCTGTGGATCGTTAGCCCGAAGCCCGTGCTTGATCTGTTGCGGATGCCGCGCTGGAGCTTCGCGGTCCAGCTGCTATGCGGTCGGCGTCATTTCGCGTTTCTCGTCGGCGCCGACGACGGCTTCGCGCCCGATGTATAGCTCGTTGCGCATCCGTTCGATCATGTGCGGGTAGTGCAGCTCGAAGGCGGGCCGTTCGGAGCGGATGCGGGGCAGCTCGGTGAAGTTGTGCCGCGGCGGGGGGCACCTGGTCGCCCATTCCAGCGAGTTTCCGTGTCCCCACGGGTCATCGACGGTGACCGGTTCGCCGTAGCGCCAACTCTTGAACACGTTCCACACGAACGGCAACATCGATGCGCCCAGGATGAGCGCCCCGATGGTGGAGACGATGTTCAGCGGTTGGAAACCGTCGGTGGGAAGGTAGTCGGCGTAGCGGCGGGGCATGCCCATATTGCCCAGCCAGTGTTGGACCAAAAAGGTGGTGTGAAAGCCGATCAAGGTCAGCCAGAAGTGCAGCTTGCCCAGCCGCTCGTCGAGCAGCCGGCCGGTCATCTTGGGGAACCAGAAGTAGATGCCGGCGAAGGTAGCAAACACGATCGTGCCGAACAGCACGTAGTGGAAATGCGCGACGAGGAAGTAGGTGTCGGTGACGTGGAAGTCGATCGGTGGGCTGGCCAGCAGCACCCCGGAGAGCCCGCCCAACAGGAACGTCACCAGAAAGCCCACCGCGAACAACATCGGGCTTTGAAAGGTCAGCTGCCCTTTCCAGATGGTGCCGATCCAATTGACGAACTTGATCCCGGTAGGCACCGCGATGAGATAGCTCACGAACGAAAAGAACGGCAGCAGCACCGCGCCGGTGGCGAACATGTGGTGCGCCCACACCGCAATGGAGAGCGCGGCGATGCTTATGGTGGCATAGACCATTGTGGTGTAGCCGAAGATCGGTTTGCGAGCGAACACGGGGATGACTTCGGTGATGATGCCGAAGAACGGCAGCGCCACGATGTAGACCTCGGGGTGGCCGAAAAACCAGAACAGGTGCTGCCACAGGATCACCCCGCCGTTGGCGGGGTCATAGACGTGGGCGCCCAGGTGCCGGTCGGCGGCGAGCCCGAACAGCGCCGCGGTCAACAGCGGGAAGGCGCTCAGCACCATGATGCTGGTAACCAGGATGTTCCAGGCGAAAACCGGCATGCGGAACATCGTCATCCCCGGTGCGCGCAGGCACACCACCGTGGTGATCATGTTGACCGCTCCCAGGATGGTGCCCAGGCCGCCGACCGCCAAACCCAGGATCCACAGGTCGCCGCTCACGCCCGGGCTGTGGACGGCATTGGACAGCGGCGTGTAGGCGGTCCAACCGAAGTCCGCGGCCCCACCGGGGGTGATGAACCCCGAGACCGCGATCAGCCCGCCGAATACGAACAGCCAAAATGACAGGGCGTTGAGCCGGGGGAACGCCACGTCGGGTGCGCCGATCTGCAACGGCAGCACCAGGTTCGCGAACCCAAACACGATTGGGGTGGCGTAAAACAGCAGCATGATCGTGCCGTGCATGGTGAACAGCTGGTTGTATTGCTCGGTCGACAGGAACTGCAGACCGGGTGCGGCGAGTTCGGCGCGCATCAGCAACGCCAGCAGGCCGCCAATGTAGAAGAATGTGAAGCAAGCGACCATGTACATGATGCCGATCAGCTTGTGATCGGTCGTTGTGATCAGCTTGTAGAGCAGACTGCCCTTCGGCCCCAGCCGCGCAGGAAAGGGGCGACGTGCCAGCAATTCTCGCGGGGCCGCTTCGATGGTCATCAAGTCCTCCAATACTCGGCTCCGTTGTTGAGCTTCCGCCCGTCAGCTTCGACGTTGCTGGCCGTCGCCGGCGTTGCCGGTGGGTTTGTGGGCGACGATCGCAACGGCGGTCAGCCGCTCGCGGTGCGTGCGGAAGGTGCCGCGCATCAGGGTGACTCGGCGGCGGGCGTCAGGGTGGATCAACAGGTTTTTGGTGAACCGCAACGCCCCCAGGAGGCCTTCGTCGGCGATCAGGCGTCGCGGTTGTAACAGCGCCATCGGGGCGGTCGCGACATGGTCGACGACCAGACCATGGTCCACCAGCAATCGTGTCCACTCGGCAACCGTCAGGGGACGGGCGTTGACTTTGATCGCTCGGGCAAGCGACTGCCGGACGTCGGTCTTGAGCTCATCGGAGATGGTGTCGGGCGTCAATGCGAGTTCGTGGATGGCGTAGCGCCCGCCCGGCCGCAGCACCCGCGACGCCTCTGCCACGATGGCGCGCTTGGCCGGGTCGCCTTGCATTGTCAGCATCGCCTCGCCGATGACGACGTCTCTACTGGCATCAGGCAGGCCGGTCTTAGTCGCGTCGGCGACCCGGACCTCCCCCCGTCCATCAATGACGTTGCGGACTGACCGAGCGGCGTCGGGGTCTTGCTCGACACCTACGTATGACCGGGGACGCCGAGCAAGGATCTCGGTCGCCGTGCGGCCGAGACCTGGGGCAAGTTCGAGCACGTCGGTGCCGGTCACACCGGCGTCGGACAGCAGCGTGCGGGTCAGCCCAATACCGCCAGGGCGCAATACCCGCTTGCCCAGCCGCGCCAGCAGCCAATGCCCTTGCACGGCCTCATCGCCGCGGTCCGGCCACGGCAGCGCGGATTGATTGTTTTGGCGGACGTTGCTCATAGGTCGACTTGCCACACGGTGGGGGTCAGGGGCAGGATTTCCCGCTTTTGGTGCACGGTCAGGTAGCGCAGTCCGTCCGGACCGGCGGTGAACTGTCGCCGTGACCGACGCGGTAGCCACACGAAGGCGCCGGGGGCGAGCTCGAGGGTGTCCTGCTCGGTGGTCAGCTGGCCACCGCCGGACAGCACGTGGATCAAGACGTCGACGTCGGCCCCGGTGCGCGTGTCGATTCCGCCGTTGGGTGCCAGCGCGATGATATTCGAGTCCAGGTCACGTTCGCGGACCTGCAGCTTCCACTCCACCCCGGGTACACCCGGTTCCGCGTCGGCGCCCGCGTTATCGGCGGTGTTCGTCACAATCCGCGGCAGCGGGGTGGTGGTGAGTTTGCTGATCCGGAGCCGCCAAACGGTGGGGCCCTCCTCGAGGTACTCCCAGCCGTAGCTGCCGGCGTGATCGGCCTCGAATTCCTCATGGAGGTGCTGGGGGTCATGGTTGTTGCCAGCACGAATGAGCCCCCGACCGGCAGGTCCGCGTAGGCGGCGAAGATCGCCGGATGCTTTTCGGGTTTGCGTAGCTGTCGCACGTCGAGTTCGTTGTCTACCATAGGGTTTCGCGTCTCCCGATAGTTTTTACAAATTCACTTGTGTAAACACTACCGCATCAGTGCGCGGCAGGGAAGCCATCCCTACATTCCAAAGGCGTCCGTTCGTTCGACGCATTAGATGGTCTGGTGACGCCCGAAGAATTCGTGGTCTTCGTTGTAACCGCCATAACCGCTGCCGAGCTCGGAGTAGTGCGCGACAAACTCAATGCCCTTGACCCACTTCACATGCCGGAATCCGTGCTGCAATTCATTGCGTAGCCGCAGCGGCGCCCCGTGGCCGTAGCTCACCGGTTCGCCATTCATGTCGTAGGCCAGCATGGTCAGATGGTTGCTCATCTGCTCGATCGGATGTGCGACATAGTAGATCCCGCCGTCGGCGCCGGGACCTAGCGAGTAGAACACCACCCATCTGGCCTCGGGCAGCGGTTTGACGATATCCATGATC
>JAQTVU010000230.1 GCA_028706695.1 Mycobacterium sp. | reverse complement strand
GCCGGGGTTTCGGCTTGACGGCACCATGAATGATATGAGTCTGGGCCGGCTCGCGGTCTGCACAGGTTTCCGCGCGCGAGTTCTCTGGATTCCGCGATGGCTATTGAATGGGGTGCCCGATGGTCAAATCCGGTCCGAGCGAGGGCGGGCGCGCCGCCCGTCGGCCCCCGGCGCCCCTCGTGGTGACCCGGCGAGGAAACATCGCCCGGCTGGAATCCGGCCTGACGCCCCACGAGGCGCAGATCGAGGATCTAGTCTTCATCCGAAAGGTCCTGAGCAGGGCCGGCATTGGTTTCCTGCTGATCCGTGACCACAAGGGCCGGCCGATCCTCGCGATCGACATCGAACAGCGCGCGGCGGTCGAGCGCGCGTTGGTGGCGTCGTGTGCGATCGAGCCCATCTACGCCAAGACGGTCGACGAAAAGGGACTGGCGCCCCTCCTCGTCGCCGAAGGCCGGCTCTCCACGCTGCCCGATCCACGTCTGGTGCGACTGTATCGGCGACGGATCGCCCCCGGCGGTCTGCGGTACGGGCCGGCGTTCGGCGTGGAGATTCAGTTCTGGGTTTACGAGGACACCGTGATCCGGTGCCCAGTGGAGAACTCCCTGACGCGAACCGTGTTGCCTCGGAGCGAGGTCCGGCCGGCGACCGTCAAACTCTGCGGCTATAAGTGGCCGACCATCGCGGGGATGTTCGCCGCGCACGCGAGCGATGTCACCTTCGACATCGACATGGTGTTCTCCTGGGTCGAGGGCAGCGATCCCGAGTTCCGCGCGCGACGCGCCGCGCAGATGTCGCGGTACGGGGCGGGTGAGGGCGACGATGCCGAAGCGCGCATCCGCCAGATCGACGAGTTGAGATACGCGCTGCGGTCGGTCAACATGTTCGCGCCGTGGGTGCGTCGGATCTTCATCGCGACGGATTCCCGCCCGCCGGCGTGGCTGGCCGACCATCCGAAGATCACCATTGTGCGGGCCGAGGAGCATTTCTCCGACCCCGCAGCGTTACCGACCTACAGCTCACACGCGGTGGAAAGCCAGCTGCACAACATCGCGGAACTCAGCGAGCACTTCCTGTACTCCAACGACGACATGTTCTTCGGCCGGCCGGTCAAAGCGACCATGTTCTTCTCTCCGGGCGGTGTCACGAGGTTTATCGAGGCCGCGACACGCATCGGGCTCGGCGACAACGACCCCACCCGCAGCGGGTTCGAAAACGCCGCCCGGGTGAACCGGCAGCTGATCTTCGAGCGGTTCGGACAGATGATCACCCGCCATCTGGAGCACACCGCCGTCCCCCTGCGCAAAAGCGTGCTGAGGGAGATGGAACGCGAATTCCCGGAGGACTTTGCCCGAACCCAGGCCAGCCAGTTCCGGTCCAGCACCGACATCTCGGTGACCAACTCCTTCTACCACTACTACGCGCTGATGACCGGGCGCGCCGTGCAGCAGGAAAAGGCCAAGGTGCTCTACGTCGACACCACCAGCCGGGTCGGCCTCGACCTGCTTCCCGTGTTGCGCAGAAAGCGCAACTACGACTTCTTCTGCCTCAACGACGGCAGCTTCCCCGAGGTCCCCGCGGAGGAGCGGGCCGAGCGAGTCGTCGATTTCCTTGAGCGCTACTTCCCCATCCCCGCGCCATGGGAGAAGGTGTCGGGTGACATCAATCGACCGGGGTTCGCCGAGCCGAAGACGTTGACACCCTCGGAGGGCGCCTGAACGGCGCATCCCGCCGGGACGGCTCGATGAACATGCCGCTGGCGGTGATTTCGCGTCGCGTCTCCGCGGGAGAGACGAAGGTGCCCACCGTTTCTCCGCCGCCGAACGGGATCACCGAGTGCACGACGGTGTCGCGGTAGACGTGCACCACATTGCAGGCCTGGGCGCCGTGTCTGCCGCGGGTTCCGCCGGCGGCGACCATCAGGTCCTGCGTGTAGCAGGTGGCCGAGGCTACGGACACCGGGATGTTCACAAAAGTCGCGTTCGTCGAATAGTGTAGGTGCCCGGCCAGGATCGCTCGGACATCGCTTCCACGCAGCACCCGCCCGAGGGCGGCCTGGTCGCGCAGTTCCACCGTCACCGCCAGATCCAGGACACTGGGAATCGGCGGGTGGTGCAGGGCGAGGACGCTGCCATACGGCGCCGGTGCGTCCAACTGTGCGGCGAGCCAAGCCAGCTGGGAGGCACTGATCTCCCCGTAGTGATGGCCGGGAACCGACGTGTCCAGCGTGATGACGCGCAGCCCGTCGATCATGCACACGTGGTCGAGCGGTGCCATCGACGGCGCTTCGTCGAGCAGCGCGCCGCGCAAGGCGAACCGGTCGTCGTGGTTGCCCATCACCCAGACGAGTTCGGCGCCCAACTCGGCCGCGAAGGGCTCCATCACCGCGCGCAGTTTGCGGTAGGCCGCGGGCTCGCCCTTGTCGGTCAGATCTCCGGTGAGGACGATCGCGTCGGGCCGCAGCCGCGCGTCGGCCAGCTGTTCGAGCAGCTCCCTCAGCTGGCCGTCCGCATCGACCGCCCCGTACAGGGACCCCTGCGCAACGAGATGCGTGTCGCTGATGTGCAAGAGAATGAAATCCGGCCGCGGGTGCTCCGCGGCCCTTAGTCTGTGCACCGGGGGTGCCAATCCCTCTCGCGTATCGGATTCCTCGACAAGAACTCACCCGAGTATACGACCGTGAGCGCGGTCCACCGGCAGCGTTCCCGGTGATGGCGCTGGGTGACAGAGCGGCGGCGGCGAGCCAGCCGAAGGCCCAGTCGCGGCCGTCCCGGCGAGCGCGGCGGCCAGAGACGACGCCTCGGAACCGCGAAAAGCCGTTTAAGCACCGCTATTCGCCTGTTGAGACCCCGCCGAAGAATCGGGGCAATACCGATTCGGACGTCTCACGCAGCTCTGCCAAAGAGACCGTGAACAGACCCTGAAACTCCACCGCGTCGGAACCCTGGTCGACGACCCCGATGCGGGCGGCGGGCAGGCCCCGAGCCTCGCACATCGAACGCAAGCGGCTCTCCTCGGTGCGCGGCACCGCCACCAGCACCCGGCCCGCGGACTCGGAGAACAACAGCACGAATGGATCGGCATCCTCGAGAAGCACTATGCGGCAACCCGTTTCACCCGCGAGCGCAGACTCCACGATGGCCTGGGCCAGCCCCCCTTCCGACAGGTCGTGCGCTGCGGAGATCAGCCCGTCGCGGGAGGCCGCGGTCAGCACCTCGGCCAGCAGCTTCTCGCGTGCCAGGTCGACCACGGGCGGCAGCCCGCCGAGGTGATCGGCGGTGACCTGCGCCCAGACGGAGCCGTCGAACTCGTCGCGCGTGTCGCCCAGCAGCATCAACGTCTCCCCGGGCTCACCGCCCAGGGCGGTGGGAATGCGGCGCCCGACGTCGTCGATCACGCCGAGCACGCCGACCACCGGCGTGGGCAGGATCGCGGCGGACCCGGTCTGGTTGTAGAAGCTGACGTTGCCGCCGGTCACCGGAATCCCGAGCGCTGCACAGCCATCGGCCAGGCCGCGCACCGCCTGCGCGAACTGCCACATCACCGCGGAATCTTCGGGTGAACCGAAGTTGAGGCAGTTGGTGACCGCCACCGGGGTGGCGCCGGTGACGGCGACATTGCGATAGGCCTCGGCCAGCGCCAGCTGGGCGCCGGCGTATGGGTCCAGCAGCGTGTAGCGCCCGGAGGCGTCGGTCGACACCGCGATGCCGCGGCCGGTGGCCTCGTCGATTCGCAGCACACCGCCGTCGGCATGCCGGGCCAGTACGGTGTTGCCGCGCACGTAGCGGTCGTACTGTTCGGTGATGAACGCGCGGCTGCACAGATACGGACTGCCAAGCAAGGCAAGCAAAGTCGCGCGCAGCTCGTCGCCGGTGGTGGGGCGGGGCAGCCGGTCCGAGTGGTTTGCGTTCAGGGCGTCCTGCGATTCGGGGCGCGCAACCGGCCGCCGGTACACCGGGCCCTCATGGGCCACCGTCCGCGGCGGCACGTCGACGACCGTCTCGCCGTGCCAGGTGATTCGAAGCCGGTCGCCCTCGGCGACCTCGCCGATGACCGTGGCCAACACCTCCCATTTGCCGCACACCGCCATGAAGGCGTCCACGTTCTCCGGCGCGACCACCGCGCACATCCGTTCCTGCGACTCGCTGCACAGCACCTCGGCCGGTGTCATGTCCTTGGCCCGCAGTGGTACGGAATCCAGCCGAACGGACATGCCGCCGTCCCCTGCTGACGCCAATTCCGATGTGGCACATGCCAAGCCGGCGCCACCCAAGTCCTGGATGCCGATCACCAGCCCGCCCGCGTAGAGCTCCAGACAGCACTCGATGAGCACTTTCTCCATGAAGGGGTCACCGACCTGCACCGAGGGCAGCTTCTTGCGGGCCGCTCCGGTGCTGTCTTCAGCGCCAAACGTGTCCGACGCCAGCACCGACACCCCGCCGATACCGTCGAGTCCGGTCCGCGCACCGAACAGGATGATCTTGTTCCCGGCGCCGGAAGCGAACGCCAAATGCAGGTCCTCGCGGCGCAATACGCCGACACATAACGCGTTGACCAATGGATTGCCGGCGTAGCAGGCGTCGAAGACGGTCTCGCCGCCGATGTTGGGCAGGCCCAGTGAGTTGCCGTAACCGCCGATGCCGCGGACCACGCCGTCGAGCACGCGGCGGGTGTCGGGGGCGTCGGCCGCGCCGAACCGCAGTTGATCCATCACCGCGACCGGTCGCGCACCCATGGCCATGATGTCGCGGACGATGCCGCCGACTCCGGTGGCGGCGCCCTGGTAGGGCTCGACGTAGGACGGGTGGTTGTGCGATTCCACCTTGAAGGTGACGGCCCAGCCGTCGCCGATGTCGACGACGCCGGCGTTCTCCCCGATGCCGGCCAACATGCCGGCGCGCATCTGCGCGGTGGTCGTCTCGCCGAAGTAGCGCAGATGCACCTTGGACGACTTGTAGGAGCAGTGCTCGCTCCACATCACCGAGTACATCGCCAGTTCGGTGTCGGTGGGCCTGCGGCCCAAGATCTCGCGAATCCGCCGATACTCGTCGTCTTTCAGACCCAATTCACCGAACGGTTGCGGTTGCTCGGGCGTGCGCGCGGCATGCTCGACGGTATCGAGGACATGGGCGCGTGCAGTCGGCCCAAGGGCGGTCATTGGTAGTCAGGGGCGCGGTGTCCGCAGAACGGACCCGTTTCCCCATCCCCCTTTCAATCCGTGCGTGCGGTTTTCCCGCACACGGCTTACCGATGATCTTCTAGACATGGTTACGCAGCCTT
>JAQTVU010000229.1 GCA_028706695.1 Mycobacterium sp. | reverse complement strand
GTAGCCGGCTTGGACAGCGGGCAGTTGAGCGGCGTCCCCTATCTGGAAAGTGACTGGATTAGGATCGCGCGGAACCGTGGTGGTGAACGTGTTGCCGGTCGGCGCGAAAAAGGGCGCGAACGGCGCCGCATAGGCTTGGCAGGGTTGGCAGAAGTCACCAACCTGCCCCCAAAAATTCTCGTTGTTTGCGACGATCGATTTGACGGCGGACAGCAACTGCGGCAGGGCCTGGCTGGCCGAGATCGTTACCGGCGGATAGCCGACATAATAGCCGAAATCATTGGGGTTGAGATTGTTGTCGGCTTGGTTTTCGGCAAGGTACGCAGCGTATTGGTAAACATACCCACTGTTTTGCAAAGTGGTGCCCTGCAAGGCGTAGCTTCCGGCGGTTACGGCGGTTGGAGCAGGTGGTGGCAGGTTGACCAGCGGGGTATTACCGACCTGTGCTGGCACCCCGTAAAAACCTGTATTTGCCCCCTGCAACTGAGCATATGTATCAAATAATATTATGTAGTCAGAATAGAATTGGTTGTACTGATCGATCAGCTGTGCCAGCGGATTGCTGGGGTTGAGTTGGCTCAGATTGCCGGTGCTGAACACCGCCGGCGCCTGTAACCTCACCGGCCCAAGCCGGTCCAGCGGGACATAACCGCCAAATGCTTGCGCGGCCGTGGGCCCGAAAACTCCAAAGCCGTAGGAAATGTAGTCGCCATTAGGGTTGCTAAAGACTTGATAACCATAGGTGCCCAACGCCAAAAGCTCGTTCACATACTCGGAGACCGTTGAGTTCGGAATGTACGGCGCCGTCGGCGGGGTGACCGTCGGCAGGGTCACGTTCTGGTATTGCTGGAAGAAGCCGTCGCTGATGGTGGCGTCGACCTTAACATTATTGGCGGCGCGCAGGTCGAGCGCGCCCGGCTCGCCTGGATCGATGGCGTTGGTCGTCCGGTAGTAGAGCGTGGGTGCGCCTGTGCTGCTCTCTGTCCCGGCGCCGAGATTCCAGTTGCTGGCGACGGTGATGTCGCCGCCGTTGATGCTCGAGGACGGATTGACCAGGGTGATGCCAGGCTGCAGGTGCAGGGTCGAGCCTGGCGTCAGGCCGGTGGCGCCGGCGAAGTCGCCGGCGATGGCTGTGGCGTCAAACGGGGTCTGCACGAAATCCACCAGCGTCGTTTGGTAAAAGCCGGTGTGGTCACTGTTGGCGGCGTTCGGCGTGAAGAATTGCCCGGTTTGAAGCGGGTTCGTAGGCGTCGGCGCTGAGATGGCGTTGCCGTTCTGGTCCGTGCCCGGCAGCGCGGCGCCCGTGTCGCTGAACCAGCCCGCCGGGTCGATGACGCCGTCGAAATGCTTGGCGCCGGTCGAGGCGTCGGTCGTGCTCCACACCGCATAGGCGTCGAGCACGACGCCCTGGCCGGCGGGGCCGCCATTGGCCGAGGTGGTCACATCGCCCTGGAAGCTGACGTTGACATTGCCGCTGGTCAGGATCGGCGCGCGGATGACGATCGCGCCGCCGTTGTTGCTGATGTTGGCGCCGCCGGCCCCGCCGCTGACGTCGAAGGTCGCGCCCTGCGCGACGGTGATCGCGCCCGAGCCGTCGATGTTCTCGTAGCCGTAGGCGGCGTTGGTCGTGCCGTCCGAGGCGCCGGTTGTGCCGAGGGTGATCGTCCCGCCGTTCTGGACCAGGGCGGACTCGCCGTTGCCGGAGGCCGGGTCCTTGGGATCGTCGGCCTTGTAGGCGGCTATGAGCTGGGCGGTGGAGTCGAGGGTGACGCCGCTGGCGCCTGAGGTTCCCGCCGCCGCTGTACCGGTTCCGCCGCCATAGAGCTGGATCGACCCGCCGGTCGGGCCGCTGGCGTCGATCATGCCGTCGACGGTGACGCCGCCCTGGTTGGTCGAGAGGAGCACGTTGGATGACGTCAGGGTGACGCCATTCGGAACGAGGATGTCGCCGGTGTTGAGCGCCACAGAGAAAGTGCCCGTGAAGCCGCTGGTGAACGGCAGGGCGCCGGAGAGGCTTCCCGCGGTGAGTGAGAACCGCCCGCCGAGGTCGTTATAGGCCGCCCCGCCGGCCAGCGTTCCGTCGAGCGTGGCGACCCCGGTCGGCGCCGTCGTGATGATCAGCGAGCCGGCGTAGCCCACGCCCGCGCCGGAGACGTCGATGCTTGAGCCGCTGTTCAGGGTGATGTTGCCCTGGTTGGCCGCGAGGGTGACGATACCGCCCGCCGCATCTTCGTAGATGTCGAACACCGGGATGTGCGAGCCGGTCGCCACGATCTTCGCGCCGGAGTCCAGCACCACGTCGCCGCTGGTTGCGGTGAGCGTCAGCTGGCCGCCGAGCGTGGTGATGGTCCCGTTGTCGGCGATCGAGCCGCCGGTGAGGCTGAGCACCCCGCCGATCTCGGTGGCGGCGACCTGGGGCGCGGTCCCGGTTCCCGGCTGGATCGCCAGCGCGCCGGTGGTGACGAGTGACTGGACCGCACCCGCTGCGGTCCTGACATCGGGCGCCGTTAGGGTGACCGCGGCCGCGCCGGCGTTCAGGCTGCCGCTGCCGGCGAAGACGATCTCCTGGCCGGCGTTGAGGTCCGCAGTCGCGAAGCCACCGAGCGTCTTTGAGCCGGCGTCCAGCGTGATCACGCCGGTCGCATCGAGAACGAGGGAGCCGCCGGCGCCGCTGAGCGCGCCGGTGGTGCTCGGCTTGGCCTGACTGTCGATCAGGTCGATGTTGGTCGCCGCGATCGAGGTCGTCCCGCCAGCGCTGTAGAGGCCGGCGGCGTCGAGGGTCAGCGTCCCGATCGGATTGGCGGCGTCGCCCAGGGTGAGGCCGCCCGTGTCATAGAGATTGATCACCGTCTGGCTGCGGAGGGCGACGGATTTGGCCCCGGCCAGGTCGGCGACGACCTGCGGCGAGAGGGTGAGACCCGCCGTTCCGGCTGGTGCGTCGCCGAGATTGATCACGCCGCCTTCGAGCTCGTAGTTCTGCGCCTTGAGGACCGCATTGGGCGCGAGGAAGCTGTCGCCGGCCGTGTCAAGCGCCAACGCCATGCCCTCGATCGTCACCGGCGCGCCGGGCGCCGCCGACAGGCTTGCCGAGCCCGGGTCCGTTCCGATGGCGAGAGTTGCGCCCGACACGGCCGAGGGGTTCGCGAAGGTGGTCACGACCGGCGCGCCATTGGAGACGCGCAGCAGCGAGCCGCCGTTGACGACGATGTTGGCGTCGCTGCCGCCCGGTACGCTGCCGACGGCCGTGATCACGCTGCCCGAATCGATGGTCAGGCCATTGGCCCCGCCCTGGCCGGTCGTGACGAGCAGCACCTCCGGCCCGGTGAGCGGATGGGCCGCGTCGGTCTGGACCTCGAGGTTGTTGGCCGTGGCGGTCAGGGTGACGCCCGAGCTGGTGTTCGTGCTCGTGCCGCCGAGCAGCAGGGTGATGGCGCCCAGCGCGTTCAGCTGGTCGCTGTTCAGCACCAGGTAGCCCGCCGCCGAGTCGGCGGCTGCTTCTGTCTGGTCCGGCGCCAGCACCAGGAGGTTCGAGCCGGTGATCGCGGCCTGGCCGCCGCGCCCGCCGCTCGCCGGCGCAAAGTCGCCCGCGCCGTCCAGCGTCAGGGCGTTCATGGCGCTGACCACGAGGTTGCCGCCATCAACCGGCAACGGCGGGGTCACCGCGCCGGCGGCGGCCGCCTGTTGGGCGAAATAACTGTCGGCGTGGGTGAGGTCGACCTGGGTGTAGCGGGTCCAGGTGGCGTTCGGTTGGATTTCGACGAGTGCAGTCTGCGACGACTTCGAGCCGGTGATCGCGTTGGTCAGCGTCCCGGTCGTGTAAATCGAGCCATCGGCGGTCACGCCCCCCCGGGTGCCCGGATTGACGTTGGTCGAGACGACCACGGCGCGATAGGCGCCCGGCAGGGTCGCATAGACGGCCGGCAGCAGGACGTAGGTCCCCGCGGCGATCCCATTGCCGCCAGGCAGGGTCACCGCGCTGCCGGGCGCCACCGTCTGATTGTAGGTCGCATCGGTCGGCGCGACGGGCGCCTCGTAGCTCGGCACGAGGGCATAGACCCCCTGCCCGCTGGCGGCGCCGGTGAGCACGTTGCGGCTGCCGCCGGTGCCGGGCACGAACTCGGTGGCGTAGAGGTCGCCGCCGCCGGAAAGGTCGAGGGTCGAGCCCTTCGCCGTTTCGACCGCGGCGCCGGCGAGCGTGATGCTCTTGGACGGCGGCGCCGTCAGGACGTTGGTGGCGTTCGGCGCGGTCCAGAGCAGGTCGCTGGTCGTCGTGCCATAGGGCAGGTCGAGCCCGGCCATGGAGACCGAGGTGACGCTGCCGGGCGCCAGGGTCACCGATTGGGTGGCCACCGCCGCACCGCTCCAGAGCGACGGCAGGGCCTGGCCGGCGTTCAGCCCGAGCTGGATCGACCCTAGCGGCGCAAAGAGGGCGCCGGCCTGAACGATGGTCGGTGCATCGATGACGATCGAACCATCGACCGAGAAGGGCGTGACCGGCTTCTGGCCGTCGGACGCGATGGTGATCGTGTTGGCGTCGGCGCCAGAGCCCAGGCCCGCAGACTGGAGCAGGAAAGCCGTATCGGTGGAGGCGTAGACTTCGCGCGCGGTCAGCGTCAGGGTGTCAGGGACGACCAGGGAGCCCGGCGCCTGAACAAGGCTCTGGCCTTGCGGGACATTGCCGTAGAAGTTGCCGACGAGGCGGATGTCCCCGCCGCTGGTGAGGTTGATCTGGGCGGCGTTGGCGAAGGCGACCTTGCCGGCAAGGTCGATCTGACCTGAGGCGTTGAGGTTGATGACGCCGTCGGAGAGCTTGGGCGCGCTGATCGGCGTGTTGAACCGCGTCGTCGCCAGGATGTAGCCGGCGTCGATGTTGACGGTGGTTCCGCCGATCGAGGCGGCCGTGAAGCCCGGGTTGCTGACGCCCGCCGGCAGCAGGGTGACCACGCCGTCGAGCGTCAGCGCGTCGGGGACCTTGAGGTTCACATTGCCGCTGAAGGCGATCGCGCCCGCGTTCAGCGAAACCGAGTCCAGCCCGCTGTTGTTGAGGGTGTCGGCGGTGATGTGGACGGTGCTGTGGCCGTCGGAGACCAGGCTCGTGAGTTGGGTCTGCGAGGTCGGATAGCTGGCGCCGGCCGTGGTGAGCACCGCATCGTTGAAACCGCTGGTCGTCTGCCCGCTCTGGGTGATGACGATCGCGCCCGGAAGGGTCCCGCCGCTCGCGTTATCCAGGTTGGGGGCGTAGAGCGTCAGGGTGCCGCCCGAGCCCTGGCCGCCGCCGGCCG
>JAQTVU010000228.1 GCA_028706695.1 Mycobacterium sp. | reverse complement strand
TACCGAGACTCAGGGCGGGTTGGGCAGTGCCCGCAGGATGGTGAGGATGCGCTCGAGCAGCTCGCGCCCGCCGGGGGCGGGCCGCAGGATGAGTTGTCCGGCGTGGCGTACCAGCCTGGCCGGTATGGCGATGAGCCGGTGGCGCAGGGTGGCGATCATCGCTTTGCCGTCGCGTACGCCGTGGCCGGCGAGGATGTCGACGCCGGTGATGGTGGCGGTGAGCTGGTGGCACCAGCCGGCGATACTCGCGGCGAGCAGCGCACCCCACATCCAGGCGGTGTTGACCGCCTGGTGCCCCGAGGGCAGGTGGCGCAGCGCGGCGCCGTGCTTGCTGTCGCGGAAGATGTTCTCCACGCTGGTGCGGTGCCGGTACCAGCGCTCGACGGCAGCCGCGGTGTCGGGGGTTGAAACGTCGCGGTTGGTCAGAGTGAACGAGGGTTGGTCAGAGTGAACGAGTAGGCGTAGATCGCGTCACTGTGGGCGAGTTCGGCCAGCGGCAGCGCACGCTGGTCGGGGTGCAGGGTGCGGCGGCGCCGCGACCGCGGGTCGGCGGAGACTTGGTCGGGCGACAACCGCACCCGCCGGATCAGCAGTCGGGTGCCTGCCGGCCAGTCGGTGGGTGCGTAGTCAGCGACTGCGACTTGCCCATCTTGCATGTCGATCGTTGCACGCCAATCGGTTTCGGCGATCCCGGACAGCAGCCGCCACAGTGGGGCGATGCGTTTGGCGCCGATCGCGAACGCGATGTTCTCCTCATCAGCGGCGCGGGCCAGCTGCCCGGCGAAGTAGCCGGCGTCGGCGCGCAACGCGACCTGTTCACGGCGGATCCGTCGCGGCAACCCCGCCAGGGCGCGTTTGAGCAGTTTGGCCGCGGTGGCGCGGGGATCGTCGACACCACTGCCCAGGTCGGCAGCCAGTGTGGTCTCGGTCTCGGCCCAGGTGGCCACATGCGGGCGGCCTACCCGCTGGCCCTGATGGTTGTAAGCCACGCCCTGCTTCTTGCGGCCGTAGACTTCCACGTCGGTGGCGTCCATGTCGATCGTCACCGGACCCGAAGTCAATGCCTCGACCCGCTGCGGCGCCAACAGTGCCAGCATCTTCTCGGTCACCGCGGCCAGCCCCGATTCCACCGCTCGCCACTGCTCATCGGTGAAGCGGCGCGCTAACCCGGCCGCGGTGGTCGAAGCCAGCCCCGGCACCGGCGACAGCGCCTGTCCAGTCGCATCGGTGCGGACCCGATCCAGCCCAACCAGGAAATCCTGCCCCGCCAGTTGCGCCGACGCTATCGCGACCAGCAGCTCACCGGCACCAAATCCCCTGTCGCGCTGTTTGATCGGACCCACCGCCGCATCCAACGCTGCGATCACATCCAGCCGGTCGCACAACTCGGTAACCGCGAGCATCCCGCCATTGCCGGTCAGGCTCGGATCCGGCGCGCCGACCCGCACCCGCCCACACACACCCTTGCCCAAACCACCGCGTGTCCTGCTCACCAGATGGGTGCCGCCTTACCTGCTCGACAAATTGGCTCATATAAACCGAATTGTCCCAGGTCGCAACGGCATCCATCGCTAACCAGCAGCGCGTGTCACCCGCCTACTCGCGGATACGGGTCTGAGCGGTTCGGCGCCCTGCTGGCTGAGTTCACCGCCCAGGGCAAGCCCGTGGCGGCCGTGTGTCACGGCCCGGCCGCATTGCTGTCTGCCCGCAATGCGGACGGGACGTGGTTGTTCAGTGGACGCAAGGTGACCGGCTTCAGCAACACCGAAGAGGAACAGGTCGGGTTCGCCGACAAGGCGTGCTGGTTGCTCGAAAACCGCCTCACCGCCGAGGGCGGGGCCTACCAGCAGAGCGGCACGCCGTGGTCACCGCACATCATTGTCGACGGCAACCTCTACACCGGCGAGAATCCGGCCTCCTCGGAGCCGTTGGCGAAGGCCCTGGTGGCCAGGTTCGCGGCATCAGCTCGCGTCTGAACGCGCTGCGCGCAACTCGTGGCCCGGAGACGGGCCGACAGCTGCCGGTGACGAGGCGGGCGTTGCGGACGCACCGCCGCGACAGGCTGCTGTTGGCGACGGGGTGGTCCGGTCCCGGTCGCCGGGATCACCACGGTGGGTGCGCCGATGCGGCCGAGAACCGGTCGGTGACCACCTGCCGCTGGATCTGACGGTGATCGACATGCCGGTCAAGCGTGCCGCGCTGCGGCGTCTGCCGCGATCCAAACTGCGGACTCCGATTCGACACTTGGCGCCGGACCGGCGCCTACACTCAGGCCTGTGATTGACCCGTTGACCATCAGGTTTCCCAGAAGAATCGCGGTGGTCAATCGCGGCGAGGCCGCCGTGCGCCTGATTCGTGCGGTGCGCGAGCTGAACGCCGAGCACGGTTGCGGCATGACGACCGTCGCGCTGTACACCGAGGCGGAGGCCCGGGCCATGTTCGTTCGCCTGGCCGATGAGGCCGTCGCGCTGCGCCCGACATCGGGCATCGCCTACCTCGACCACGCCGAGCTGCAACGCGCCCTGGCCGAGGCCAAGGCCGACGCGGTCTGGGTGGGGTGGGGATTCGTCGCGGAAGACATCGCCTTCGCCGAGTTGTGCGCTCGGCTGAATCTGGTGTTCATCGGTCCACCGCCCGGCGCGATGCGCACACTGGGCGACAAGGTGCAGGCCAAGCTCCTGGCCGAGAAGGTGGGCGTTCCGCTGGCTCCGTGGAGCGGGGGCCCGGTGGAGACCCTGCCGGATGCGCGCCGCCACGCGGACTCCATCGGTTACCCGCTGATCGTCAAGGCGCGCAGCGGCGGCGGCGGCCGCGGCATCCGCAAGGTGCATTCCCCCGACGAACTCGAACTTGCCGTCGAGCGCACGCAGGGCGAAGCCGAGCGCTCGTTCGGCGACCCGGTGGTGTTCCTCGAACGCCTGGTCACCGACGCCCGCCACGTCGAGGTCCAGGTGATCGCCGACAACCACGGCAATGTCTGGGCGCCGGGGGTCCGCGACTGCTCCATCCAGCGCCGCAACCAGAAGGTGATCGAGGAATCCAGTTCGCCGCGCCTAACCAAAGAGCAGGCCGACCACTTGCGAAGCGTGTCGGCCGATCTGGCCCGCGCGGCGGGCTACCGCGGCGCCGGCACGGTGGAGTACCTCTACCAGCCGGGCCAAGAGACCTTCACGTTCCTCGAGGTCAACACCCGGCTGCAGGTCGAGCACCCGATCACCGAGGCCACCACCGGACTCGACCTGGTGAAGCTTCAGATTCTCGTCGCTGGCGGCGGGGCGCTGGAGGGTGAGTGCCCACCGGAGTTCGGGCACGCCGTGGAGGCCCGGCTCAACGCGGAGGACACCGACAACGGGTTCGCGCCCGCGCCCGGCGCCGTACGCCTGCTGAGGTTCCCCCTCGGCGCCGGCGTCCGGGTCGACACCGGCATCGCCCAGGGCGACGTCATCCCGCCCGACTACGACTCCATGATCGCCAAGGTCATCGCGTGGGGACGGGACCGCGCCGAAGCGCTGGCACGGCTGCGTACGGCCCTGCGGGAGACCACCGTCGTCATCGACGGAGGAACCACCAACAAATCGTTCCTGCTGGAGCTGCTCGACCGCGACGAGGTGGTGTCCGCCACGGCCGACACCGGATGGCTCGACCGCACGGGCACGGGAACGGCGACCGGACCGACGCCGATGGCCGACATCGCGCTCGTCGCCGCCGCGGTCGACGCGTACGCAGCCGAAGAAGACATTGAACGCGCCGGTTTCCTGGCGTCGGCACGCGGTGGTCGACCGCGGGCCACCCACGCCATCGGCCGGACTGTCGAGCTGAGCTATCAGGGTCAGGCCTACAAGCTCACGGCCGGACAGATCGGTCCGCATCGCTACCGAGTCGGCGGCGACGGCGGCGAACTGGTCGTCGACGTGGAACGGCTCGGCGAGTGCGAGAGTCGACTCAGCCTCGGCGAGCACCGCTTCCACATCGTCACGGTGGCGGGCCCCGCCGGGTTCCTCGTCGAGGTGGACGGCAAATGTCACCGCATCAGCCGGGACGAGGCCGGCCTGGTGCGCGCCGCGGCGCCGGCCGTGGTCGTCGCCGTGCCGGTGGCCGTCGGCGACGAGGTGGCCGCAGGCGCCACGCTGGTGGTGCTGGAAAGCATGAAGATGGAAACCGCGCTTCGGGCACCGGCCGCGGGACGCGTTCGTGACATTTTCGCCACCGTCAACAGTCAGGTCGATGCGGGCGCCGTCCTGCTGCGCTTGGACCAGGCCGGCCAAACCGCGACCGCGGAAGCCGCGCCGCGAGTCCAGTTCCGTTCTCAGCCGCGCAGCGAGGAGGCGAATCCGATCACCGGGGCGCTGGCGCGCCTCGCCGAACTGCGGGCCCTGATCACCGGTTATGACGTGAGCGCGGACGGCGCACGTATGTTGCTCGCGGAATACGACGCCCTTCGTGCCAGCTTGCCGGGCGGCGACCCGGACCTGGTTCAGGCCGAACTGGGACTGCTGGATACCTTCGCCGACATCTGTGAGATCTCCCGCAACCGGCCGGCTCCGGATGAAGAGGACGCCGAGGAGGGCGTGCACAGCCCGCGCGAACATTTCCACTCCTTCCTGCAGACGCTGGACGCCGACGTCGAGGGCCTGCCGTCGGGGTTTCGCGGCAAGCTCGCCCGCGCGCTGCACAATTACGAAGCCGCCGCTCTCGGGCCCGGGCCCGAGCTGGAAGAAGCGGTCTATCGGCTGTTTCTCGCCTTGCAGCGGATGGAGAACCAGGTCGTGGTGATCACCGCGCTGCTCGGGCGCTGGCTCGCCGCCGACGAAGTCCCGGCCGCTTCGACCGGCGCTCTGGGCGAGGTGCTGGATCGACTGATCGTTGCGACGCAGGTGCGCTACCCGGTGATCGGGGACATCGCCCGTAGCCTGCGGTTCCGCTTGTTCGACGAGCCGCACATCCGCAAGACCCGCGAACAGATCTACGACGCTGTGCGAACAGATGTGCAATATCTCGCCGACAACCCCGGCGCACCGGACTACGCGACCCGCATCAACGCACTTGTCGCAACCCCAGAGCCGTTGATGGACCTTCTGGCGCAACGCATTTCAGATCCCGGGCCGCTCCTTGAGGTGGTCACCCGTCAGTACTACGAGATCTACGCGCTCGAAGACGTCAAGACCTTCGAGCGGGTGGGCCGCCAATTCGTCGCCGGGAGCTACGAATTGGCTGGACAGCGGCTGCACCTGGTGTCGACTGTGACAGATCGCGAGCGGTTGTCGGCGACGCTGCACGACGTCGAGGCCGAGGCGGCGGCCG
>JAQTVU010000227.1 GCA_028706695.1 Mycobacterium sp. | reverse complement strand
CGAGGCCAATCTTGCGTCGCCCAGCACTCCCGGGCACCCCGACCGATCAGGCCCGCATCGAGAGCTTCGACGGGCACCTCGAAGCCGAGTTCTCGCATCTGCGTGGCCGTCACCCGCCAGTTCTGGAATTCGGTCCGATTGCATGCCGGCATCCGATACGTCACACCCAACGACGAATACGAACACCAAGGACGAGGAGAGGCCATTCGCAAAGCACACAAGGCAGTCTCGAACAAGCCCGCGCCGCCTTTCCTGGGCCGTCAGCAAAGGCACACTTAACCCATCGGCCCCACCGGCCGCGGAAAGCCGTCCCGGCGGCGCGACACCGGGCGCCTTGGCACACCCCCGTGCGCAATCAACATTCAACGGCCGGCAACATCAACCGCCGGGCACAACCGCGACGCCCTCGCTCGATCACGCGGCGCGAAAATCGAGGCTAGAAAGTGCCTAGAAAGTACCTAGAAAGTGCCTAGGAAGTGCCCAGGTAGCGGTTAGGATCCAGCACATACTTCGTCGCAGCCCCTGCGTCGAATTCGGCGTAGCCGCGCGGCGCGTCATCGAGGCTAATTGGAGTGGCGTTTACAACCGCTCCAATCTGTATCCGGTCATGCAGAATTGCCTGCATGAGCTGCCTGTTATAACGCATAACCGGGCACTGACCGGTGGTGAACGACACCGATTTCGCCCAGCCAACACCAAAATTCAACGATAGTGCGCCAACCTTGGCCGCGTCGTCGCCTGCCCCTGGGTCTTCGGTGACATACAGCCCGGGAATCCCAATCGCGCCACCCGCTGCAACGATGTCCATCAATGAATTCAACACCGCCGCCGGCACCTCGGCTGCCTTCGCCCCATGCCCTTGACCGCGTGCCTCAAAGCCGACCGCGTCGATGGCGGCGTCGACCTCACGCACCCCAAGCAGTTCCTCGAGTTGGTCCTCAATCGCGCCCCGCCCGACATTAATCGTTTCTGCGCCTGCGCTTCGGGCCTGCGCGAGCCGTTGCTCGTTGAGATCACCGACGATCACCACCGCGGCGCCCAGCAACTGCGCGCTTGCTGCGGCAGCCAACCCGACCGGACCTGCGCCGGCAACATAGACTGTCGATCCCACCTGCACACCCGCAGTGACCGCACCATGGAAGCCGGTCGGAAAAATATCCGAAAGCATCGTGAGATCGAGGATCTTGGCGAGTGCCTGATCACGGTCGGGGAATACCAACACATTCCAGTCTGCATAAGGCACGAGCACGTATTCTGCCTGACCGCCCACCCAGCCGCCCATGTCGACATATCCATAGGCGCTACCGGGACGGTCCGGGTTAACATTCAAACAGATGCCGGTTTTCCCAGCCTTGCAGTTGCGGCACCGGCCACACGATATGTTAAAAGGCACTGAGATGAGGTCACCAACTTTGACGAATTCGACGTCCGGGCCGGTCTCGACCACCTCGCCGGTAATCTCGTGCCCGAGAATCAAGCCGCAAGGAGCGGTCGTCCGACCACGGACCATGTGCTGATCGGAGCCGCAGATGTTCGTCGCCACGGTACGCACAATGACGCCATGCGGAAGTTTGCGCCCCACGTTGGCCGGATTGACCCCCGGGCCGTCCTTGAGCTCGAACGTTGGATAGTTGGTTTCTATGACTTCGACCTGGCCTGGACCTTTATAGGCGACGGCCCGATTTGTCGGCATTCTTGTCTCCTTTGTCAACAGAACAACGTGGCGCCGCACCAGTGGCTAGAATCCACTGTGGCTCGCCATAACCAGTGCTCGTCTAGCCTCGATCGGCATGGGTATGGCCAACATAAACGGGTCATGATGCATCAAGTCAAGATCCCGGCGAAACCCGGCCGTCCGGCGCGAAAACACTGTTCACGTTGGACCGCTAGCTCAGCGGGCTCACCCGGCACCGTAGAGCGCTGCAGATGACGTGGCGTCGATGAAAGCCATCTCCTGGCGCTCGAGGATCGTGGCCAGGTGCGCCTCGGGGGAGCAGTGCTACGGCGAGGAGTGCGTCGGGGCTGTGCAATCCATAGGCGCCCTATGTACAGTGCCCGGTTCAGTGCCCGCAGGGCCTCGGCCACGGTTGGTGCTGGGCGGGTGGCTGCCCGATGCCTGGCACCGGTCTGTACGCTGTACGCCATGACTCAGACAGTGCGCGGCGTGATTTCACGAGAGAAGGGCAAACCCGTCGAATTGGTCGACGTCGTCGTTCCGGACCCCGGCCCCGGGGAGGCCGTGGTCGACATCATCGCCTGCGGGGTGTGCCACACCGACCTTACCTACCGCGAGGGCGGCATCAACGACGAGTACCCATTCCTGCTGGGCCACGAGGCCGCCGGCACGGTCGAAGCGGTGGGTTCCGGTGTGACCGCGGTGCAGCCGGGCGACTTCGTGATCCTGAACTGGCGCGCGGTGTGCGGGCAGTGCCGGGCCTGCAAACGCGGCAGGCCGCAGCTGTGCTTCAACACGTTCAACGCCGAGCAGAAGATGACGTTGACCGACGGCACCGAACTCACCCCGGCCCTGGGCATCGGCGCCTTTGCCGACAAGACGCTGGTGCACGCGGGCCAATGCACCAAAGTCGACTCCGCCGCGGATCCGGCCGCCGCGGGACTGCTCGGGTGCGGGGTGATGGCCGGCATCGGTGCGGCAATCAACACCGCCGGGCTGACCCGCGACGACACCGTCGCAGTGATCGGCTGCGGCGGCGTCGGCGATGCCGCGATCGCCGGGGCCGCGCTGGTCGGGGCCCGGCGGATCATCGCAGTCGACACCGACGACGCAAAACTGGACTGGGCTCGCAAGTTCGGCGCCACCCACACCGTCAATGCCCGCCAAGCAGCCGCTGGGGAAGGTTTGGTCAAGGCCATCCGCGACCTCACCGACGGCTTCGGCGCCAACGTGGTGATCGACGCCGTCGGCCGCCCGGAAACCTGGAAGCAGGCCTTCTACGCCCGCGATCTGGCGGGAACCGTTGTGCTGGTGGGTGTTCCGACGCCCGACATGCGGCTGGACATGCCGTTGGTGGACTTCTTCTCCCATGGCGGGTCGCTGAAGTCGTCATGGTACGGTGACTGCCTACCCGAACGGGATTTCCCCACCCTGATCGAGCTTTACCTGCAAGGCCGGCTTCCGCTCGAGCAGTTCGTTTCTGAACGCATCGGGCTCAACGACGTCGAGGAGGCGTTCCATAAGATGCATGAGGGCAAGGTGCTGCGTTCGGTGGTGATGCTCTGATGGCTCCCATCGACCGGGTCATCACCCACGGAACCTTCGAACTTGATGGCGGCAGTTGGGAAGTCGACAACAACATCTGGATCGTCGGGGACGACTCAGAGGTCGTTGTATTCGACGCCGCCCACACCGCCGAGCCGATCATCCAGGGCGTCGCGGGCCGCAAGGTGGTCGCTGTGGTGTGCACGCACGGCCACAATGATCACGTCACCGTGGCACCCCAACTCGGCGAGGTTCTCGACGCACCGATACTGCTACACCCCGGCGACGAGATGCTGTGGCGAATGACGCATCCCAACAGCGACTTTCGCGCCGTGTCTGACGGAGAAACCCTGCGTGTCGCCGGGACGGAGCTGCGGGCGCTGCACACGCCGGGCCACTCGCCGGGATCAGTGTGCTGGTACGGGTCTGAATTGGGGCCAAAAGGAACAGTGTTCAGCGGTGACACGCTGTTCGCCGGCGGCCCGGGGGCGACGGGGCGATCCTTCTCCGACTTCCCGACAATCCTGCAGTCGATCTCGGGTCGGCTCGGCGTATTACCCGGTGAGACCGTCGTGCACACCGGCCACGGGGACAGCACCACGATCGGCGACGAGATTGTCCACTACGAGGAGTGGGTCGCCCGCGGTCACTGACTTGTCAGTCGCAAGGCTGCCCGCAGCGCCGGTGGTGGCGTGTCGGCGAACAACCGCGGGCGCTTTCCACAAACCAGTAACCACCGAGCACGGCAAACGCCGCCGTCGGCATCCAGTCGCCCAGCCGATCGTAGGGCGTGGTGGCCGAGGCCAGCGGCACGCGCACCACGATCACCCCCCGGAAGTCCGACGGGCACCCTGCCAGCCGTCGGCCGTGCATGTCGAAAGCCGAACTGTCACTGGACAATCCGACATGCACCGCCGGGCGGCCCGACTCCACGGCGCGCACCGCGGGCTGGTCGCCCAGCTGCGGCTGGGCCCAACTGCCCTGAAACGACGAGGTGTAGAGCTCTGGTACACCAGCAGCCCGGCACCGAGCCGCGCCTCGCGACGCGCCAGATCGGGAAACAGAGCCTCGACGCTGACCAACGGCCCGACGGCAAGACCGCCCACGTGTAGCACCACCGGTCCGCCGCCCCGCTGCCGGTCCACGGCCGCGGCCTTGCTGCGACGGGTGACCCAGCCCAAAAGGGTCCGCAGCGGCACGTATTCGCCGAATGGCACTAGCCGGGTCTTGCGGTAGCTGCCCAGCATTCCGCGGTCCCCGACCAACACCGAAGATTTGTAAATCCGCCCGGCCGGTGTGGGCGCGTCGACGTTGACCAACAGGTCAGCGCCCACCCGCCGGGACAGCTCGGTGAGCCGCGCCAAGACCTCCGGGTGGCCGACGAGATCCTGCCCGACGCTGCTTTCTCCCCAGACCACCAAATCCGGCCGCCGGTCGGCGACCGTGGCGGTGAGCGCCTCACCGGCGGCCATGCGGGCGGAGGAGTCGGCGATGTCGCCGGGCTGGACTAGGGCGACCCGCACGCTGGGGCCCCCGGCCGGTGCCGGGCCCAGCGCATACCAGGCCGGCCCGACCGCCGCGCACACCACCACACCGGCCAGCGCGGTGAGCCGGCCGGCGGCATCCCGGTGCAGGATCAGACCGACGAAAGCGGTATTTGCCGCGGCAACAAGGAAACTCGTCAACCACACGCCGCCCAGCCCCGCCGAGGCCAGCATGACTGGCTGATTGGATTGCGATGCGCCCAGCGGCGTCCAGTCGCCGCCCAGCGCGGGCCAGGATCGCACCGCCTCGGCCGCCACCCACGCGCTGGGCAGCGCGACCATGGCTCCGACCGTGCGGCCGGCACTCACCGGGGCGGCCAGCAGCCGATGCCCCAGCCATCCCCACGGCAGCCACAACGCCCCCAACCCGAGCGCCGGCACCACCAGCAGTGGGCCGATGACGGCCGCCAACCAGTACTGCGTGGCCAGCACGAACCCCGCGATGCCGCAGCAGGCGCGCTGCGCCGCCGCCCGCCGCGTCGGCGCAGCCCGCACCTACCAGCTGATTTCCCGCCGTGGCGGGCGGTGTATGCGTTCT
>JAQTVU010000226.1 GCA_028706695.1 Mycobacterium sp. | reverse complement strand
CGTTGATGCCCAGCGCGCCCAGGGCGGCGAGGTCGGCCGCCACCTGGTCGCGCACCGTGATCGGCGGAAACCTGGAGCCCCAGGGGCGTCCGTCCCGGGCCAGGGAGCTGGGCCCGGTGGAGCCACGGCAGCCGCCCAGCACGTTGGTGGCCACCGCGCACCAGCGGTTGGTGTCGATCGGCGCGCCAGGACCCACCACCTCGTCCCACCAGCCGGGCGTAGGATGCCCGGGGCCGGCCGGCCCGGTGACGTGCGAGTCACCCGTCAGTGCGTGCAGCACCACCACCACGTTGTCGCGCGTCGGCGACAACTCGCCCCAGCGCTGCACGGCGATGCAGACATCGTCGATCACCGCGCCGCCTTCGGTGCCCAGCGCGCCGATGTGGACCAGGCCGATCTCCCCCTCGGCCGGGAGCGTCTGGGTGTGCAAATCCGAGATCGTCATGTCAGCTGGCCTCAGCAGGCCGCCACGGCGCGGGAATCACCGGCGGTGGGAGTCGATGCGGCGTGTTTGCGGGCGGCGGCGAAGCCGAGTTCCAGGTCGGCCAGGATGTCGTCGATCCATTCGATGCCGACGGCCAGCCGTACCAGCCCGGGGCTGACGCCGGTGGAGAGCTGTTCCTCGGGGGTCAACTGGGCGTGCGTGGTGGAGGCCGGGTGGATCACCAGCGAGCGCACGTCGCCGATGTTGGCGACGTGACTGTGCAGTTTGAGCGCATTCACGAACGCCTTGCCGGCCTCGACGCCCCCGGCCAGCTCGAACGACAGCACTGCGCCGGTTCCCTTGGGCGCCAGCCGCTTTGCCCGCTCATGCCAGGGCGAAGTGGGCAGCCCCGCATAGTTCACCGACAGCACCCCTTGGTGGCCGGCGAGGAACTCGGCGACGCGTTGCGCGTTGGCGACGTGGCGCTCCATGCGCAGGCTCAGCGTTTCGATGCCCTGGGCCACCAGGAACGCGTTGAACGGCGACACCGCCGACCCGAGGTCGCGCAGCAGTTGCACGCGCGCCTTGAGCGCGAATGCCGGCGGGCCGAGCTCGGCGTACACCACGCCGTGGTAGCTGGGGTCGGGGGTGGTGAACCCGGGGAAGCGGCCCTGGGTCCAGTCGAAGGTGCCGCCGTCGACGATGACGCCGGCGATCGCCGCGCCGTGCCCGCCCAGGTACTTGGTGGCCGAATGCACGACGACGTCGGCGCCGTGCGCGAGCGGCTGGATGAGGTAGGGCGTGGCGATGGTGTTGTCGACGATCAGCGGCACCCCGACGGCGTGGGCGACCTCGGCGACCGCCGGGATGTCCAACACGTCGATCTGCGGGTTGGAGATGGTCTCGCCGAAGAACGCCTTGGTGTTCGGCCGGATCGCGGCCCGCCAGCAGTCCAGGTCGTCGGGGTCGGCGACGAAGGTGACGTCGATGCCGAGCCGGGCCAGTGAATAGTGGAACAAGTTATAGGTGCCGCCGTAGAGTCGCGGACTGGAGACGATGTGGTCTCCAGCCCCCGCGAGGTTCAATATGGCAAGCGTCTCGGCAGCCTGCCCCGAGCTGAGGAACAGCGCCGCCACGCCGCCCTCGAGCGCGGCGACGCGCTGCTCGACGACATCGGTGGTCGGGTTGCCCAGCCGGGTGTAGATGTTGCCGGGCACCTCGAGGCCGAACAGGGCGGCCGCATGCGCGGTGTCGTTGAAGGTGTACGAGGTGGTCTGGTAGATCGGCAGCGCGCGGGCGTTGGTCGCCGGGTCCGGTTGCTGGCCGGCGTGGATCTGCTTGGTCTCGAACGACCAGGGCGCGGCCGGATCGGGGTCGATGGAGTTTTGGGGGCTCATCGGGATCGCTTTCTGCTCAGAAACGGGACGAATCGGCATCGGGGCTGCTCACGGCGGCGCGGGACGTCACCACTGATGACGTCGAGCGGCAGCCGCCGCGGCTAACGACGACAGACGACTCGACACATGAGCCGATCCACAGGAAGCCCGCCCGAAAGGGCTGAACAGATGCACATCACGTCTCCCCTTACTAGTCAAGGGGTCCGTCATGGCGGACCCGCGCTTGCCGCGCAGCCAACTGGGCTACTAGACCTGGTCATCACCCGGGGCACCCCACCGCGGTTGGAGGGTTGCCGGCCAGCGAGCCGGGGCTTGACGCTGGCGCTCATGACCGATGCGAAGCCTATCGCATCAAACCGAGTCGATGCCAGCTTCGACGGCTAAGCTTTCGAAAGGTTTCGAAAGGCCTCGTCTCTCCGAGCCGGAGCGGTGACCAGACCTTTAGTAGTCTGGGCGTACGAGCGACCGCTCACCCAAGCTCCCCAGGTGCCGGAGGATTCGGACACAGATGTCCAGAGAAGCCAAGATCAAAGTCAAGGGTCCGGTCGTGGAGCTCGACGGTGACGAGATGACCCGCGTCATCTGGAAGCTCATCAAGGACATGCTGATCCTGCCGCATCTCGACATCAATCTCGAGTACTACGACCTGGGCATCGAGCACCGGGACCGCACCGACGACCAGGTGACGATCGACGCGGCCTACGCGATCAAGCGGCACGGGGTGGGCATCAAATGCGCCACCATCACTCCCGACGAGGCTCGCATGCAGGAGTTCAACCTCAAGAAGATGTGGCTGTCGCCCAACGGGACGATCCGGAACATTCTGGGCGGCACCATCTTTCGCGAGCCGATCGTGATCTCCAATGTGCCGCGCCTGGTCCCGGGCTGGACCAAGCCGATCGTCATCGGCCGCCACGCTTTCGGCGACCAATACCGCGCCACCAACTTCAAGGTCGACAAGGCCGGCACCGTGTCGATCACCTTCACCCCGTCCGACGGCAGCGAGCCGATGGTGCAGGAGGTGGTGTCCATCCCCGACAACGGCGGCGTCGTGATGGGAATGTACAACTTCAAGGATTCCGTCCGGGATTTCGCCCGCGCCGCGCTGGCGTACGGCCTGAACGCCAAGTGGCCGGTGTACCTGTCGACGAAGAACACCATCCTCAAGGCCTACGACGGCATGTTCAAAGACGAGTTCCAGCGCATCTACGACGAGGAGTTCAGGGACCAGTTCGAGGCAGAGGGGCTTACCTACGAGCACCGGCTGATCGACGACATGGTCGCGGCCTGCCTCAAATGGGAGGGCGGCTACGTGTGGGCCTGCAAGAACTACGACGGGGACGTGCAGTCCGACCTCGTCGCCCAGGGCTACGGTTCGCTGGGGCTGATGACCTCGGTGCTGATGACCGCCGACGGCAAGACCATCGAGGCCGAGGCCGCCCACGGCACCGTGACCCGGCACTTCCGTCAGTACCGGGCCGGTAAGCCCACCTCGACGAACCCGATCGCCTCGATCTTCGCCTGGACGCGCGGCCTGGCACACCGCGGCAAGCTGGACAACACGCCCGAGGTGTGCGAGTTCGCCCAGAAGCTGGAAGACGTGGTCATCGCCACCGTCGAGAGCGGCAAGATGACCAAGGACCTGGCGATCCTCATCGGACCGGACCAGGAGTGGCAGCAGAGCGAGGAGTTCCTCAACTCGATCGCCGAGAACCTGGATAAGGCGCTGGACGGCTGACCGGCCGAGGGCTTCTTGACGGCCCGGGTCGGCCGAGCGACTGGTCGTCGCCGACCCCACTCGGCGACGCGCTGATCGCATAGGCCGCCAGCCGGTTGCTGAGCCGCAGGCGCAACGCCCGCCGCCCCGAAGAGAAACCCAGGTGCCCGACGGTGCGCCGTTGCGGCCCGCCATCGTCGGGGCGAAGACCTCGTAGCGCCGGTGTCGGCCAATTGCCGGGCCACGGTTTCCCAGACCCGCCGCGACCGGAGGACCGGGTGCGGCAGCACCGGCGCTCCCGGCCGGCCCCGTCTTCGCAGGCCCTCCGGCCCCGCATGGAAAGATCGGTACCACCATGAGCGCCAACAACGGACCCAGCCGGATCTTCTCCGGCGTGCAGCCCACTTCCGATTCGCTACACCTCGGCAACGCGTTGGGCGCCATCAGCCAGTGGGTCGCGCTGCAGGACGACCACGACGCCTTCTTCTGCGTGGTCGACCTGCACGCCATCACCATCGCGCAGGACCCCGAAGCGCTGCGGCGCCGCACCCTCGTCACCGCGGCCCAATACCTGGCGCTGGGCATCGACCCCGCCCGCAGCACGGTTTTCGTGCAGAGCCACGTGCCCGCCCACGCCCAGTTGGCGTGGGTGCTCGGCTGCTTCACCGGCTTCGGTCAGGCGTCGCGGATGACGCAGTTCAAGGACAAGTCGACACGGCACGGCAGCGAATCGACGACCGTGGGACTGTTCACCTACCCGGTGCTGCAGGCCGCCGACGTGCTGGCCTACGACAGCGACCTGGTGCCGGTGGGCGAAGACCAGCGCCAGCACCTCGAGTTGGCCCGCGACGTCGCCCAGCGGTTCAACAGCCGTTTCCCGGACACCTTCGTGGTTCCCGACGTGCTGATCCCCAAGATCACCGCGAAGATCTACGACCTCGCCGACCCGACGTCGAAGATGAGCAAGTCGGCGGCCACCGATGCCGGACTGATCAACCTGCTCGATGATCCGGCGTTGTCGGCCAAGAAGATTCGTTCTGCCGTGACCGACAGCGAGCGCGAGATCCGCTTCGACGCCGAGGCCAAGCCCGGCGTGTCCAACCTGCTCACCATCCAGTCGGCGGTCACCGGGGCCGCCATCGACGAGCTCGTCGAGGGCTACGCCGGGCGCGGCTACGGGGATCTGAAGAAGGACACCGCCGAGGCCGTCGTCGAGTTCGTCGGCCCGATCAAGGCCCGCGTCGACGAATTGATGTCCGACCGCACCGAGTTGGAGGCGGTGCTCGCCGCCGGGGCGCAGCGCGCCGACGATGTGGCGGGCAAGACCGTCCAACGGGTCTACGATCGACTGGGATTCCTTCCGCAACGGGGCCTTCCGCAACGGGGCCTTCCGCAACGGGGGTAGCGCCGGTACGGATGCTTGACCACGTCATGCGCGCCTACGGCCGCTTCGGCGACCGCTGCGCCGCCGTCCTGGTTTGCAGGCTCATCTGTCCGCTTACGGGTACTTGCGGAGAAGTCCTTGCCTTGCCCACCGACATCCTCGGGCAGATCTCTGGACGTGCCCGTCGGCGGTTTTCCTGCTGCGCGGCCGAGTGGTGCGGGATGCCAGTCCCGGTCTGCCAGCAAACTGGGACTGACCCGGTGCTGCGGCCCTCACCAGAATTTGCCCAGCGCTTCGTCCAGCGGGATATCGATACCAAGGTGATGGTAGAATCCTGGCATGCGCACTACCATCGACAAAGCCGGGCGTTTGGTGATCCCG
>JAQTVU010000225.1 GCA_028706695.1 Mycobacterium sp. | reverse complement strand
TGCTCCCAGGCGGCGACCAGCGCGCGGACCGTCTCGGTGGCACCGCCGATCACGGTGGACTGCGGGGAGGCCACCACCGCGACCACGGCGTCGTCGACGCCGCGGGCCATCAGCTCCGAAAGAACTTGCTGTGCAGGCAGTTCCACCGAGGCCATGGCGCCGGCCCCGGCGATCCGGGTCATCAGGCGGGAGCGGCGGCAGATCACCCGCACGCCGTCCTGCAGCGACAGCGCCCCGGCCACGACCGCGGCCGCCGCCTCGCCCATCGAGTGTCCGATGACCGCGCCCGGGCGTACCCCGTGGGAGCTCATCGTCGCGGCCAGCGCGACCTGCATGGTGAACAGCGTCGGCTGCACCCGGTCGATGCCGGTCACCTTCTCCGGGGCGGCGATCGCCTCGGTCACCGAGAAGCCGGACTCGGCGGCGATCACCGGCTCCAGCTCGGCCACGGTCGCGGCGAACACGGGCTCGCGGGCCAGCAGGTCGGCGCCCATGGCCGCCCACTGCGAACCCTGCCCGGAGAACACCCAGACCGGGCCCTTGTCGTCCTGGCCGGCCGCCTCCGGGTACGGGGTGTCGCCGTCGGCGACCTCGCGCAGCGCCGACACCAGCTCGGCGGCGCCGGAGGCCAGCACGGCCGTGCGCACCGGCCGGTGCCCGCGGCGGCGGGCCAGCGTGTAGCCCAGGTCCGCGGCGGCCGGCTGCGATGCGCGGGTCTCGACCCAGTCGGCGAGCCGGCCGGCGGTGTGGCGCAGCGCGTCGGCCGAGGTGGCCGACAGCGGGAACAGCAGCGTGCCGTCGCGGCCGGGGTTGCTCTGTGCGCCGTTGCGGGAAATGGGCTCGGGGGCCTGCTCGACGATGGCGTGCACGTTGGTGCCCGATAAGCCGTACGCCGAGACGGCCGCGCGCCGCGGCCGGCCGCCGTCCGTCGGCCACGGGGTGGTCTCCCGGGGCACCGCCAGGCCGGTCTCGACCCGGGCCATCTCCTCGGGCAGGGCCTCGAAGTGCAGGTTCTTGGGGACGACGCCGTGCTGGACGGCGAGCACGGTCTTCATCATGCCCAGTGCGCCCGCCGCGGCCTGGGTGTGCCCGAAGTTGGTCTTCGAGGCGCCCAGGACGCACGGGCGGTCCACGCCGTACACCGCGGCGAGGCTCCCGTACTCGATCGGGTCGCCGACAGGGGTGCCGGTGCCGTGGGCCTCCACCATGCCGACCGTCTTGGCGTCCACACCGGACGCCGCCAGGGCCGCGCGGTACACCGCGACCTGAGCCTCGGGCGACGGCATCGTGATGTTCACGGTGTGCCCGTCCTGGTTGGCGGCCGTGCCACGGATCACCGCGAGGATCCGGTCGCCGTCGCGCTGCGCGTCGGCCAGCCGCTTGAACAGCAGCACCACGCAACCCTCGCCGGTGACGAAGCCGTCCGCCTTGACGTCGAAGGCGTGGCAGTGGCCGGTGCCCGACAGCATGCCCCCGGCCGAGGCGGACACCGACCTGCGCGGTTCCAGCAGCACGTTGATGCCGCCGGCGAAGGCGAGGTCGCTCTCGCCGTCGTGCAGGCTGCGGCAGGCCTGGTGCACGGCGAACAGACCCGACGAACACGCGGTGTCGATGGTCACCGCCGGCCCGCGCAGGCCCAGCGCGTAGGCGATCCGCCCGGAGGCCATGCAGGAGATGGTGCCCGGCGTTCCGTACGGCCCGTCGAACGCGTCGGTGGCCGCGGACACGAATTCGTAGTCGCTGTAGTTGTATCCGACGAACACGCCGGTGGCCTCGGCCATGGTCGCCTTGGTGAGGCCGGCGTGCTCCATGGCCTCCCACGCGGTTTCCATCAGCAGCCGGTGCTGCGGATCCATCGCCGTGGCTTCCTTTTCGGAGATGCCGAAGAACTCGGGATCGAAAGCGCCGATGTCGTCGAGGAATGCGCCCCACTTGCACACCGACCGGCCGGGCACACCGGGTTCCGGGTCGTAGTAGTAGTCGACGTCCCAACGGTCGGCGGGAATCTCGACCACCAGGTCGTCGCCACGCAGCAACGCATCCCAGAAAAGATCAGGGGAGTTGATGCCCCCCGGCAGCCGGCATGCCATTCCGATGACGGCCACCGGAGTAACTCCTGCCCTCTCCACAGTCCTGCACCTCTCCTTGCCCATCCTGAAGTTCCTATCATTGCCGCAAGCTGTTAATGAGCGGTTCGAGAAATATCGGGTGATTTTTCGGTCCGGCCCGTGAACCGCGCAGCGCCTCGCGAACAACCCTCGAACAACCGCAACCCCCGCCACCGAAGCCAACAGAACTCGGCGCGATCAGCAGCGTAGCGGCTCCACCTCACACGCGAGGAAAATATCGCGCAACCGTCGAAGAAATCAACGCGTCAGGCGCGGGCCGCGCCCGTGCGCCGGTTGCAATGCGCCACCGGTCCGCGGCGTGGATCGGCCTTGGTTGTGCTCTGACCGAGGGGCGGCGCCCGCAAAGCCGCTGCTAGCGGCGGTCCGCGAGGCGGCGGGGGTATCGGCCGCCGGTGCGGGGGGGACGGGGGCGCGGGCGGCCCGGCGGTCGGTGCGGGCCCCGCGGTGGCTCACCGGTTTCCGTAACAGTGCAGGTGCCCCTGGTAGAGGGGTGGTAACGGGTCGTGACGGGCTGCGGAGTAACGTCGCGTTCACAATTTGCCTAACCGTGGAAGGGCCGGGCAGACATTATTAGACGTGTTTTGGCCCAGCCTGCCGATGGATCGGATGATAAGTGTCTCAGCGAATCCGCGGCGGGAGACCGTTGAAATCTATACGCGCACGTGACACATTGCACACCTTTCCGTGTCCGGGGGTGCGCGGATCGCAAGCTCGTTGCCGCCCATGCGGTCTCGGATGTTGGCTGCACCGGCGGCGTCCAGATGCGTTGCGCCGGCGCCCGACCCGCGCGGCGCATCGAGCGGTGACGGCCTGGCCGGGGCGCGGGTCGGCTGGCGAGCGGTTGTCGCGCAGTCCGGGGCCGGCCCGGCCGTCGCGGAGCCCTGTCGCCGCCTCGGTCCGCGGGACCGGCCGGCCGGCCGATGTCGTCGTCGACGTAACCGCAAAGCCGCCAACGGCATTCGCGGCGCCAGCCCGGTCGGCGCCGTCGTGGTCGCCGGCACCGGAGGCTTCGGCGTCGCCACGCCCGCAGCGTGCACCTCGCGGGATCAGCCGACCGACCAGCACCCACGCTGATTGGCGCCGCACGACCCATGACGGGTCGACGGCTCCTAGCATGGCCGGTGAATGCGACGGTGGCCCGCCAGTACACGGAGTGCTCACACCATGACCCAACCCATTCGGCAGGCCCGGGTGCCCGTCCTGCCCCTCGACGAGGCCAGGGCTGCGGCCGACGAAGCCGCGGTGCCCAACTACATGGCCGAACTGAACATCTTCCAGGTCTTGCTGAACCATCCGCCGCTGGCGCGGGCCATCAACGACCTGCTGGCCACCATGCTGTGGCACGGCGACCTCGACCCGCGGCTGCGCGAGCTGGCGATCATGCGCATCGGCTGGCTCACCAGCTGCGATTACGAATGGACCCAGCACTGGCACGTCGCCTCCGGGCTGGGCGTGGTGGCCGAGGATCTGCTCGGCGTGCGCGACTGGCAGCGTCACGACGGGTTCGGGCCCGCCGAGCGGGCGGTGCTGGCGGCCACCGACGACGTGGTGCGTGCCGGTGCGGTGAGCGCGCCGAGTTGGGCGGCCTGCAAAAAAGAACTGGGCTGCGACAGCAGGGTGCTGATCGAGCTCGTCACCGCCATCGGCGCGTGGCGAATGGTCGCGTCGCTGCTGCACAGCCTCGAGGTCCCGCTGGAGGACGGTGTGTCCAGCTGGCCGCCGGACGGGCGCTCGCCGGTGTCTCACACCAGCCGGTAGGCCAGCTTGGCGGGCCGGACGACGGGCCGATAACCCCAGGTCATCGGGCGTTGAGCGGGGGCGATTTGACCGTGTCTTACCCGTGGTGCATCATCGGTCACGTATGCACCTCGTTAGGTGAGGCGGCTACACGAATACAGGCCACTGACCCCGAACGTCCAAAGACGCCCCGGGTCAGGACAGCTCCTCCCGGATTAAGGGTTGAGCCCAGGTGGCTTCCGGGCAACCGGACACGTCGTGTGGTGTCAAAACTCTGACGAGAGGGGTGTGGATCTCCGACGGTCGTCGGATTCTGAACTCCTGGTGTGCGCTGAGCTGGTGCGGGTACTCCGCACCCGTCGTGACGTGGAGGAGGTGAGGGACGCATGAGTTCCAGCGATAGTCCGGATCGAAGTCCGAGCTCCGTTTCGTCCCGATCCGGTCTCCGGCACGACGCTCGCGGCTGAGCCGTTGCTGCGCCGATTGGCTTAGCGCCAGGCCTTCTGGGGATCGGAACCGGTACGGGACGGGACGCGTCAAGTCCATTAATCCCCTGTCTGGAATTCCGTCTAGGAGACGATTACGATGACCGCAGTTCTGTACGACGAAGCGATGACCCCGGCGCCGGCGCCCAAGCTGACCGTGGTGCGTGAGGGCGACGCGATGACGGCCCCCGCCCCCCGGCGGGAGACCCGCAGGGGGGCGGGCGGGCCGGCCTACGTCGGCGACCCGCTGGTGGATGGCGCCTCCCGGCTGCTGTGCATTCCGCTGCGCCACCTCTACGCGGCGTTGCTGCGGGTCGGTCTGCTCGAAGTCCTGGCCTAGTTCCTGAGTAGAATCGACGCAGTGGCATCGATCCGGCCATCACCGGGGAGCCTTCGGAAGAACAGCCGGCCCGGCCCAGTAGAACCGAACGGGCAGGCCCGTCACAGCCTGTAATGAGCGGCCACGCGAAAGCGCGGCAAGCGGGGTGGTACCGCGGCGCTCGCGCTGCCGGCGCGTCGTCGTCCCCGGCCTGATCTGAGTGGCACTGGGGCACAGGAGAAGACGCGGACCGTGACCGACAACGCTGACGTCAAGGCGTATCCGAAGCCGGCCGGGGGGGCTCCCGACTTCCCGGCGCTCGAGCTGGACGTGCTGGACTACTGGGCCCGCGACGACACCTTCCGGGCCAGCATCGCCCGCCGCGACGGCGCCCCGGAGTACGTGTTCTACGACGGGCCCCCATTCGCCAACGGGTTGCCGCACTATGGGCACCTGCTCACCGGCTACGTCAAAGACATCGTCCCGCGCTATCGCACCATGCGCGGCTACAAGGTGGAGCGCCGGTTCGGCTGGGACACCCACGGGCTGCCCGCCTAACTGGAAGTCGAGCGGCAGCTGGGCATCACCGACAAGTCGCAGATCGACGCCATGGGTATCGCCGCGTTCAACGACG
>JAQTVU010000224.1 GCA_028706695.1 Mycobacterium sp. | reverse complement strand
CGTCAACCACTACTTCCCCAGCAAGCACGTGCTGTATCGGGAAGTGGTAGATCAAACCAACCAGGTCCTGGTCGCGGCCGGCCGCGATGGCGCCAACCGGGCGCACCCTGATCGAGTGGTTGGCGGCATTTCTTGTCGCCGCCCGGCAGTCAGATTTCGAAAATCCCGGCACCGCCGCGTTTCTCGTCACCCATGTGTTGGAATCACAGAGGCATCCGGAATTGAATATCGCCGAAAACGATAGTGTGCAACTCATCCGCAACCTTTTGACCTGCGCCGTCGGCGACGCGATCGAGCGCGGCGAAGTGGCCCGCGACGTCGATGCCACCGCGCTGGTGGAGACCCTCGTTCTGGTGCTGTGCGGCGCGGGGTTTTACGCCGGTTGTCTGCGCAGCCATCAGGAGATGAGTGCGGTCATCGACATGCTGCGCCGACTGCTGGAAGGCGCCCTGTGGCGGCCCCAGTCCTGATCGGCGCCCCCATGCGGCCAGTGACGTTTCGCACAAGCGTATAGCTTGCCTAACTTATTCGGGTAGCATATCTGCGATATGACTTATCTCGACGATTCCTCAGCTGTTGGGTCCTCGTCGGAACCTTCGCTGCCGCCCTCGCGCCGTACCGCTTGGGATACCTGGGACATCACCGAACTCGTCGGCGCCACCGCATTGGGGGTCGCGGCTTCGCGCGCCGTGGAAACCGCGGGCCCCGACCCGCTCATTCGTGACGAGTTCGCCGGGACCCTGGTGTCGGCGGCCGGTCCCGCGTGGGCCCGGCTGGCCGACCCGGGACTCGCTTGGCTCGACGGCGACCAGCATGGGCAACGCGTCCACCGCCTGGGCGTTGACTATCAGGCGGTGCGCACGCATTTCTTCGACGCCTACTTTGCCGACGCGGTCGACGCCGGCATCCGGCAGGTGGTGATCCTGGCCGCCGGGCTGGATTCGCGCGCTTACCGGCTGTATTGGCCGGCGGACACCACGGTGTACGAGATCGACCAGCCCCAGGTGCTGGAATACAAGAGCGCGGTCCTACAGTCGCACGACGCCGAGCCCACCGCGCGGCGGTATCCGGTCGCGGTGGACTTGCGCGACGACTGGCCGGCAGCGCTGAAGGCGGCCGGATTCGCCACCGGCCGCCCGACCGCATGGCTTGCCGAGGGTTTGCTGCCCTATCTGCCGAGTGACGCCCAGGACCGGCTCTTCGAAATGCTGACCGCGTTAAGCGCGCCCGGCAGCCAGGTGGCCATCGAGGTGTTCGCCATGAGTTCCAGGGGCAACACGCACCGCTGGCTGCGGATGCGAGAACGGCTCGGATTGGACGTCAATGTGCAGGCGCTGACCTACCAGGAGCCGGACCGCTCGGACGCCGCGCAGTGGCTGGCCGACCGCGGGTGGCAGGTGCGGGCGATCAGCAACCGCGACGAGATGGCCCGGCTGGGCCGCCCGATCCCCGAAGACCTGTCCGACGAGGCCGTCCGCAGCACGCTGCTGCGCGCGTGTCTCGGCAGCCCCCCCGACCGCCCACCGACATAGATCGAGAGCACCCGATGAGTTCATTACGCACCCATGACGACACCTGGGACATCAAGACCAGTGTCGGCACCACCGCGGTGATGGTGGCGGCCGCCAGAGCCGCTGAAACCGAGCGCCCCGACGCGCTGATCCACGACCCGTACGCCAAGTTGCTGGTCCGCAACTCCGGGGCCAATGTGTTGTGGGAGGCGATGCTCGATCCCGACATCGCGGCCAAGCTGGAAAGCCTCGACGCAGACTCGGCGGCCCAGCTCGACCACATGCGCGGCTACCAGGCGGTGCGGACAAAGTTCTTCGACGCATACTTCGCCGACGCCGTCGCCGCCGGTATCCGGCAGGTGGTGATCCTGGCGTCGGGGCTGGACTCGCGCGCCTACCGCCTGGACTGGCCGGCCGGAACCACGGTGTATGAGATCGACCAGCCCCGGGTGCTGGCCTACAAGTCGGGCACCTTGGCCGACCACGGGGTGACACCCTCGGCCGACCGCCGTGAGGTGGCCGTCGACCTGCGCCAGGACTGGCCCGCCGCGCTGCGCGCCGCGGGATTCGACCCGGTCGCGCGCACCGCATGGCTGGCCGAAGGCCTGTTGATGTACCTGCCCGGCGAAGCCCAGGACCGACTGTTCACCCAGATCGGAGAGATGAGCTCGGCCGGGAGCCGGGTCGCGGCGGAAACCGCGCCGTTGCATGCCGAAGAGCGGCGCCAGCAGATGCGCGAGCGGTTCAGGAAGGTGGCCGACGAGCTCGGCTTGGAGGAGACGGTCGACGTCGGGGAGCTGATGTATCACGAAGACGATCGCGCTGACGTCGCCCACTGGCTGAACAGCCACGGCTGGCGGGCCGCAGCGCAGCCCTCGCCGGACGAGATGCGCCGCGCGGGCCGCTGGATCGAGAACGTTCCGTTGGCCGATGACAAGGACGCGTTCTCCGACTTCGTGACCGCCGAGCGGCTGTAAATCACGCCGCGGGCTGACTGATCGCACCGGGAAAGCCGGGCGATCGGCCGGCACGATGCCGCTGGCACCTGGACCCAACGGGACCCGTCACCTGCGAGATTGACCTCCCAACGTGCGCGAGGCCCGTTGAGCTGCGCCAGCAAGCCACGCGCCTTGCCCCGGCGGTCCTTTGCTATTGCTCTCCCAACCGGATGGTTAGGATCGCGGTTATCCCCCTCGAGTGCCCGCGCGAAGCGCACCGGGCCGACTCCGGGAATCCGAGAAGGGAAGGCACGCTGATGACCACCGAATCGGTAGCGCCGAAGACGCCCCAATCCGTGAGCGGAACCGCAGCTCGGCCGGTGGACATCCCCACCACGGTGGCCCGGCTGCGCAGCACCTTCGCCACCGGGCGCACTCGCGACCTCGAGTGGCGCAAGGGTCAGTTGCTGCAACTGCGGAAGCTGATGGAGGAGAACGAGGCCACGATCGGCGCGGCGCTCGCCGACGACCTGGACCGCAACCTTTTCGAGGCCTATATCGCGGACATCGCCATCACCGCGAGCGAGGCCAAGTACGCCGCCAAGCACCTGCGCCGGTGGACGCGCCGCAAATACGTGCTGCTCGAGGTGGCCCAGCTGCCCGGCCGCGGCTGGGTCGAGTATGAGCCCTACGGCACCGTGCTGATCATCGGCGCCTGGAACTACCCGTTCTACCTCACGCTGGGACCGGCGGTCGGTGCGATCGCCGCCGGCAACGCCGTGATCCTCAAACCCTCCGAAATCGCGCCCGCGTCGTCACACTTGATGGCCGAGTTGGTGCCCCGCTATCTGGACAACGACGCGATCGCCGTGGTCGAGGGCGACGGCTCGGTGAGTCAGGAGCTGATCGCCCTGGGCCTGGACCGGGTGATGTTCACCGGTAGCACCGAGACCGGCCGCAAGGTGTACCAAGGCGCCGCGCCGCATCTCACCCCGGTCACCCTGGAGCTCGGCGGGAAGAGCCCGGTGATTGTCGCCGCCGACGCCGACATCGACGTGGCGGCCAAGCGGATCGCCTGGATGAAGCTGCTCAACGGCGGCCAGACCTGTGTGGCGCCCGACTACGTGCTCGCCGACGCAAAGATCCGCGACGAACTCGTGGACAAGATCGGCGCCGCCATCGCCAAGTTCCGGTCCAAGAACCCGGAAGGCATGCGCATCGTCAATCGGCGCCAATTCGACCGGCTCAGGGCTTACCTGTCGGGAACGGACGGCAGAATCACCGTCGGCGGCGACTGCGACCCGTCGACCCTGCGTATCCAGCCGACGGTGGTCGTCGACCCCGATCTGGACGGCCCATTGATGTGCAACGAGATATTCGGGCCGATTCTGCCGGTGGTCACCGCTCAAAGCCTGGACGACGCAATACATTTCGTCAATGCGCGACCCAAGCCGTTGGCCGTGTACCTGTTCACCAAGTCGCGGGCGACGCGTGAGCGGGTGATCACGGAGGTGCCGGCCGGCGGCATGCTGGTCAACCACCTCGCCTTCCAGGTGTCGACGGCCAAGTTGCCGTTCGGTGGCGTGGGCACGTCCGGGCTGGGCGCCTACCACGGCAAGTTCGGGTTCGAGGAGTTCAGTCACCGTAAGTCGGTGCTGACCAAACCGACGCGGCCGGACTTCTCGCACTTCATCTACCCGCCGTACACCGATCGGGCGTTCAAGATGGTCCGAAAGCTGTTCTGAGACCGCCCTTTTGGTCCCGCATTTGCATAACAGCAGAGAGGAACCCGATGCCAGGAGTGCAGGATCGTGTCGTCGTCGTGACCGGAGCGGGCGGGGGGCTGGGCCGCGAATACGCCTGCACCCTCGCCAGGGAGGGCGCCAGTGTCGTCGTCAACGACCTCGGCGGTGCCCGCGACGGGACGGGCGCCGGATCCGCGATGGCCGATCGGGTCGTGTCCGAGATCCGTAAGGCCGGCGGCCGGGCGGTGGCCAACTACGACAGCGTCGCCACCGAGGACGGTGCGGCCAACATCATCAAGACCGCGCTCGACGAGTTCGGCGCCGTGCACGGCGTGGTGAGCAACGCCGGTATCTTGCGCGACGGCACGTTCCACAAGATGACGTTCGAGAACTGGGACGCGGTGCTCAGGGTGCACCTCTACGGCGGCTATAACGTGCTGCGCGCCGCGTGGCCGCATTTTCGTGAGCAGAGCTACGGGCGGGTCGTCGTTGCCACCTCCACCAGCGGACTGTTCGGCAACTTCGGGCAGAGCAACTACGGCGCAGCCAAACTCGGCCTGGTCGGCATGATCAATACGCTGGCGCAGGAAGGCGCCAAGTACCACATCCGCGCCAACGCCGTCGCCCCGATCGCGGCCACCAGGATGACCGAGGATATCCTTCCGAAGGAAGTCCTGGATAGATTGACGCCGGAGTACGTCGCGCCGGTGGTGGCCTACCTGTGCACGGAGGAATGCGCCGACACCGCATCGGTTTTCATCGTCGGTGGCGGCAGGGTGCAGCGGGTGGCGCTGTTCGGCAACGAGGGCGTCACCTTCAAGACGCCGCCGTCGGTGCAGGACATCGCCTCGCACTGGAGCGAGATCACCGACCTGTCGGCGGCCCGCAAGGCCGAATTCAAGCTGTAGCAGAAGGATTCGTAGGGGCCCATAAAAGTTATGAAAGCTTGTGTGGTCAAACGCCTGTCGGGTCCCGACGGCATGGTGTACACCGACATCGACGACCTGCCCGACGACGGTGACAACGTCATCATCGACGTGCGGGCCGCCGGGATCTGCTTTCCCGACCTGCTGCTGAGCCGGGGCGAATACCAACTCAAGCTGCCGCCGCCGTTCGTGCCCGGT
>JAQTVU010000223.1 GCA_028706695.1 Mycobacterium sp. | reverse complement strand
CTGTCTGGCCTGACTGGTGCGGCGCGCCTCGGCGGCGTGATCACAGCGCGATCGGCGCGTTTGCGCTGCCGCGCCCGGGCCAATCTGGCGGCACACGCGGCGGCGCGCTGCTGGGCGCCGGTGCACTCGACGTGCTCGACCGCCAGCTGCAGCGGTTGTTCGGCGGGAAACGAGACCACCGCCAGGGTGGACACGTTGGCATCCACCCCGGCCCGCCGACCGGGCGGAATGTGTTCGCGGCGAGCAATGGTGGACGCCGACCGATACCCCTGGCCGTGGATGAGCAGATGCGCGTAGTAGCGCCAGCCCCCGGGAGCCTTGCGGTCAGCCACCCGCACCAGATCGACCTTGTGCCAGATGCTGGGGTCGGCCAGGAAATGGGTCAGATGCGCCCAGTGGCCCGCACTCTGGGGCAACCGCACCGGCAGCACCAGATCCCCGGCGGGCAGGCCGGTGAACACCACCACCAGGGCGCCGTCATGATGCCACTGCTACGTCAACCGGGGGCCACGACTGCAACGGTCACGCACCTGCTCACCGGGGCACACCGGATCATCCTCGGCGACGGCGGCCACCGCGGCATCACGTCGATCACCGGCCCCGCCGCGACCACACCGGCCGCATCGTCCGCGACGATCACTACCGGGCGCCCCGGCGTATCCGCGCCCACGTCCAACACGTCATCGCCCGACTCAGGCACTGGCAAATCGTTCGACAAGGCGACGCCATCAACCACAGCCTGCAGATCGTTGCCGGACTCTGGAACCTCAAGACAATCAGTCAATTATTGGCAACTTAGCCGACGCGCCGTCGGGACGCCTATGACGGCTTGACGTCGGCGAATTCGCAGAACGCGGCATAAGCCCGGGCGCCGTATATGGTGGCCGGGCCACCATGCATGAGGAAGGTGACACCGATGGCCTCGGCCGCCTCCTCCGGCGTGGCGCCGGCACGGGCCGCCGCCTGGGCATGCGATGCGATGCACCCATCACAACCCTCGACGATACCGATCGCCACCGCGATCAGCTCTTTGACCTTGCGGCTCAGCGATCCTTCGTTGAAGGCGGCGCTGCTAAGGGCGGCAAACCCCTTGTAGACGTCGGGGATCTGCTGTCGCAGCGCACGGTGCTGCGGCAGCAGATCGTCCAGGACCTGATGGTGATGTTGCTCGTCAGACATAGCGCTAATCCTATACCCCAGCGGGTATCGGCCCAGCTGTGACGGTGCACCCCTTGCCTCCGTTACTCACCGGCGCTCACCGGGGATCCGCTCTTGAGCGAGTCGATAGCCGCTTGCAGCTTGGCGGTGACCTCCTCGGCCACCGGACGTAACATGGGCTCCTCGGTGAACTCCACCATCAAGGCAGGATTCATCGCCTCGACGAGCACCGCGCCGGAGTCCTTCGGGTCGGCGCGTACGACGACGTTGCAGGGCAGCAACAAGCCGATCTGGGGGTGTGCCTGCACCGCGCGATGGGCCAGCGGCGGGTTGCAGGCGCCGAGAATCAGGTAGTCTTCCATGTCCTCGCCAAGCTTGGCTTTCAGCGTGGCTTTCACGTCAATTTCGGTCAGCACGCCAAAACCCTGCTGAGCCAACGCATCTCGGGTTTTCGCGACCGCGTCGTCGAATGAGGTGTGCAGCTGCGTCGAAATTGCGATATCCATAACGCCCTCTTTCTTCATAACCGAATTTTTCTTCATAATGAATCTTGTCCAAGAACTCGCACGCAAGTATTAGGCGAGCGCCAGGAACAGCTTCTCCAGTTCCGCTTCGCTCAGGGGCGCGGAACCGTTGGCGGTAGTACCCGCCACGCATTCCCTCAACCCGGTCGCCACGATCTTGAACCCGGCGCGGTCGAGGGCCCGCGAAACCGCGGCCAGTTGGGTGACGACATCCTTGCAGTCACGTCCCTGTTCGATCATCGAGATCACGCCGGCAAGCTGGCCTTGAGCGCGGCGCAACCGATTCAGCACCGCATTCATGCCTTCTTGGTCACCCATCACTGAATCCTCCATCTGGATTGCATACCTCATGATAGTACCCAGGGGGGTATATGTCCCGTGTCTGTCACCGGCCGCGGCGGTGGGATCGGAATTTACCCAGGGGGTATCGGTTTGGCCGCTGGTGGAAGCCCCAGCCCGACCTGACACCGGGGAGACGTTCGAATCGGCGATCGTCGACAATCCACTTGTACTCGTCGATTTTCGACTCGGGTACTGCCGGCCATTCCAGGCATTCGTCGCCCATTTTTATGAACAGGCCGCGCGGACGCACCCCTTATGTCGTGCATGCCAATCTCGACACCGAGGGCCAGCCCGAGTTGGCGGCCAGGCTGGGCCAGGCCTCGGCATCCGTTCGATTCTCACTAGCATGGCGTTTCGCTACCGCTGGCCTACAGCCACGCTGGAGCGATGCCCCGGCCGTGCTCTGGACGACCACGCCGTTGCAAGTGAGTGATCTCTACTAGTGATCACGCGACTTGCACCCCATCTCGGGGTTGTTCGGCAGCGCTGCGGCTGCCTCCCTTCCGCGCTTCACAGCTACCTGCCCAGCTTGGCAGGGTCTTACGGTCGGCTCCATGCTTGACGGCGGCCCCAACTGGGCCGACGACGCTAAGTGTTTCCCTCGTAGCGCGCGAGGTTGATCGCGGCGTTGTCGTCACGCTGGTGATGTGCCGAACATGCCTTGCATATCCAGTGTTGGTCCCAGCCGATGTCCTGCACATAACCGCAGGCGTGGCAGGTTTTCGACGACGGGAACCAGCGATCGGCGACCACCAGCGCCGATCCGTACCAGCCCGTCTTGTAGGACAGGTGCCGGCGCGGGGTGCCCAGGGCCGCATCGGACAGGCCGCGCCGGCGGGCGCGCGGCCCCGACAGGCCCTTTTGCCGCAGCATCCCCGCCGCGTCCAAACCTTCGACAACGATGCGGCCGTGGGTTTTGGCCAATCGTGTGGTCAGGACCGACGCAAACTGTTCACCGACCCGATGCTCACCTTCACCAAAAACCACCATGCGCACCGTGTGCGACCAGCTCGACGTCGAACTGGTCGAGTTCAACGGCGAGACCGACCACGTCCACCTGCTGGTCGCCTACCGTCCACCCTCGCGATTTCCGCTGTCGCACAACGCCTCAAAGGCCGCACCGCCTACGCGGTGCCACGCGAACTCACCGGTGCGTGTGTGCGCGCCCGCCTGCGCGGCCACCTATGGTAGCCGTCCTACTTCGCCGTCTCCTGCGGCGGCGCACCGCTGTCCATCATCAAGCAATACATCGACGGACAAACCCGACCACTCTGACCGCCGGGCTGCGCCCGGCGACACACGAGATGGGCTCACCCCGGCCATAAATGGCGAGGCTTGCGCTACCGTCACGGCCCGGCCACCGTTCACCGGATAGGGGCTGCGCGAACGGGGAAAACGTCGACCGTCAGGCGCGCGCCAGCAGCCAGGCACGACCCTCCCCTTCCCCGACGACCAGCAGCTCGAGTCCGGCGAACGCTTTTGGCAGCTCACCGGCCACGGCGCGAAACGGCCCGGGAGCTGCCCCCACTTCGCTGAGCACCGCGACGGCCAATAGCCCGCCCGGCGCCAGGCGCCCGAGAATGGCCCGGTCGAGACGACGGTCCCGGAATTTGTGGCAAAGGATCAGGTTGACCGGCGGCCCCGAGGGCAGGCCGTCGTCGAGATCGACGACGTCGAAATGGCAGCGTTCGCCGACCCCGCCGCGGCGGGCCAGCCCCCGGGCCCGCCCGACGGCCACGGGCGAGACATCCCAACCGAGCACACGCATCCCCCGCCGGGCCAGCCATACGCTGGCCAGCCCCTGCCCGCAGGCCAGCTCGAGCGCGCACCCCGTGGTCGGGAAAAGGTCGGCGTGGTCCGCGAAGACATCGGGCGGCGCGACTGCAGCCAGCGCCGGCGGCTCCGAGTTCGCGTAACGCTGGCCCCAGCGGCGCCGGTCTGCCTCGACCACAGCGCCACCATACCGGGGGCCGCTCTCCACAACTGGCGGGAGTTTGTCGCCCAAGGCAGACGATCCGCAAGGTTACCGATTGACGCCGATTAGCGACCAGCGGCTGGCCGGGCACGCCATGTTCTCGGCGTCGAAAAAGTCGTGATACCAGTCCCGAGCTTCTGGTTGTGTCCGTGCCGAACCGGCGACGTTGGCCTTCGCCATGTAGCAACTGGCTGCCCTCGGGGCGAGGACGACCCCGCCTCAGCCGTTCCACGACGTGGACCACCGGCGGAATGGGTTGATGTCGACGGCCGACAATAGGCTGGTCTGGATCGCCTCGGGGCGGCCGAAGGTGCTGTCTGCGTCGACGCTCTCCGAGGTACACCGTGGACGGCGGACACCGGCCCAGCGTCACGGTCATCACCCGTGTCGCAGCGACCGGAGGCCTGGCTCGCGGAGCTGCGACGTCGTACCGGATGTGGACGTCGATGACGCCACGAATCAGAACCGCCGCCGCCCAACGCGGCCGTGGAGATCACCGAACAGGTGTTTGCCGTTCCCCGAGCATGCCGCCGCGCATGCCACCGAGTATGCGTAATCATGGCTGGACGGGGCCTCCGCCGAAGGGTCAACCGCCCGGCGGATTCCGCGGCGGTCGCCGGACGCCCGCAGAACCCGGCCGGCAAATCCTGCCGCTCATCGGTGCAACCGGCATCCGTGCCCGTATCCAGGCCGAAAGGCATTGCGCGCACTGCGCTTCCGTGGACAATCGGCAGCGCACCGCCCACCGCGCCGGAAGGTTCGTCGGCGGCAGCATTCGCGCCGGGCCGGGGCGGGGTGAACGCCCGCGCCGAGTTGCACCGAACCAATCGCCAGTTCACGAGATGGCGCGTATAGTCACGTGTGTAGTCCGTTCTGGACAGGTCGCCGTTTAGCTCAAAGCGGCCAGTCAGCCGCTTCGGCTGCTGGGAGTGTGGTCGCGGCGATACATCGCCACCCTTTCCCGATATCGCATGGCGTGCTGCTGACCCGTCCGTACGGATATGGGTGCAGTGGGACGCGGGTGTGCGTTTCTGCGGTGGTCCCGCTGCACACGACGGGGAGGATGAGCAGCCCATGCGATCTTGTTGCCACGCTCGTTGCAAACGTCGGCTTCTGGGAAGGCGCCCCAGCCGATGACCGATGTACTAACTGCCCCCTGCTCCCCTCCGGACACCGCACAACAACACCCGGACGATTCCTACGACGACGTCATCGAGATGTTTGTGCAGTTGCGACGGCTGCCGGCGGAATCACATGAGTACCACCGGCAACGTGAGCGTATCGTCGCGCGCTGCCTGCCGCTGGCCGACCATGTCGCC
>JAQTVU010000222.1 GCA_028706695.1 Mycobacterium sp. | reverse complement strand
CCCAGGGGCGTGACATCGTCGACGGTGACACCCAACGGAGCGCCGGCAAGGAAGTGGCCAAGGAGCGGGAAGGTGGCGGTGATCATGGCGACGTTCCATGCCGCGGTGACGCCGATGTTGTAGATGACGTTCTGCACGAACGGCACCTCGGAAAATGTGGTAACCGCACTCTGCAGGCCCGAGAAACTGCTCAGCAGGCCCGAGAGGCCAGTAGCTGCGGGCGCGGTCGCCGCGGCCGGGATGGCCGCGCCTTGAATGCCCGCCGCGGCGGGGTTGGCGGTCGGCGACTCACCCGTGATCGGTTGAAGCACCGCGGCGGCCGCCGAGGCGGCCTGATAGGCGTACATGGTGGTGGCGTCCTGGACCCACATCTCGGCGTAGTGCGCCTCGGTTGCCATGATCGCCGCCGTGTTGATGCCCAGGAAATTGGTCGCGACCAGCGCCGCCAGCTGAGCACGGTTGGCGGCGATCACCGGCGGGGGCACCGTCGCGGAGAACGCGGCTTCGTACGCGGCCGCCGATGCCGTCGCCTGGGCGCCCGCATGTTCGGCCGCCGTCGCCGCCGCGGTCAGCCAGGTCACGACGGATTCGGCTGAGGAGGCCGCCGCCGTCGACCCCGCACCCGTCCAATGCTCGGTTGTCAGCGTCGTGACGATCGACTCCCACTGGGACGCCGCGGTGCTCAGCTCCGCGCCCAGGTTGGACCAAGATGCCGCGGCGGCCATGAGCGGTCCGGAGCCCGCGCCGGAATACATGAGCGCCGACGTGACGTCCGGCGGTATAGCGCCAAAATCCATGACCATTTTTTGTTCTGTCCCATTCCTTTTTAGTTAGCTGAATTTGGTTTCTCGGTGACCGGTTTGATGTCCCGGGCGCAGCCCGCTCAGACGGTCGTCGGCTTGGGCATGACGAGGGGCTTGACGCCATAGCGCGGCGCACCGAAACCGGCGCCGTTGCGCGCGGCCGCACCCATCCCCGGCATGCCCGGAATGACCGTCCCCGGGCCGGACGGCGCCGCGGCCGCGGTCCAGCCCGCGGTCGGCAGCGCTGTCGGACCCACCGGGGTGGTACTCGACACCGTGGTGACCGCGCCGGCCCAGCCGGGCGGCACCGCCAACTTGCCGACCATGGTGGCCGAACCCACGCTGGCCATCGGCATCGCACCGATACCGGCCGCACCGATACCGGCCGTGCCGGGGGCGACGGCCGGTGTCGTCGCGCCCGCGAGGTCGGCTGCCCCGGCAAGGCCGCCGAGGTCGCCGGCGGCCTCTTCGGGAGCCGATAGCGCAGAAAGCAGACCGCCGCCGCCCATCCCGATGGTGTCGGAGTAGGCCGAGGCCCAGTTGCCCATCTCGTCCATGCCGATGGTGGTTCCCCCGCCCGAGGGGCTGAAGACGCCGGTGCTGCTGCTCAGGTAGGTGGAAACCTGGTTGAGCAGCGAGGCTGGGTCCAGATTCTGCGCGGCCGTGTTGGTGGCCTCGGCGGCCGTGTAGGTCGCGGCATTCTGGTGCAGGTTCGCCGCAAACTTCTGGTGTTCGGTCTCAGCTTCGGCCGCCGTCGCGTGATACTGAGTGCCGAACGTCGAGAAGAGCGCCGCCTGCCGCAGCGATACCGGGTCGGCGGCTGCCGGAGCGATGCCCGTAGTCGCCGCCGCAGTACTGGCAAGCTGCGCGGACAGTGAACTGGCGATGGCCTCCAGTTGTGCCGCCGCTGCGGACAGTTCTGCGGGCAGTGTTGTCAGAAATGACATCCGTTCCTCCCTCGTGTCAAAACCGTCGGTCTAAACGGGGCCGGTCGACCCTGTGCGTTTACCCGACAGCTGCTGTGCGTCGGCGTAAGGCTAGCGATCCACGTCTACACATTCGCGGCCCAAAATACTGAGATGAGAGGTGTTTACGGCTTTTTAATGGCGACGCCGGCAGTTTTAACAAGCTGCCGTCGAACGACACCTCGCTGTCACGTGGGCGCGGCGACAACACGCCATGTACGCGCGCTCGGTGGCCGGACAACACTCGAAGCGTGGCCCGGCCGTGCTCGCGTGCAGGTCGATCCCAAGCGGCATCCAAGCGGCATCCGATGCCCCCGGCCCGGCTCACGCGCGCTACATTCGCCACATTCGCCGCTGGGCCCCCATAGCCCAATCGGCAGAGGCAGCGGACTTAAAATCCGCCAAGTGTCGGTTCGAGTCCGACTGGGGGCACGGTATTTCCACGCATGCGACAGGAGCGGTCGGTGGTGTGTTCGACAGCAAATACGATGGTGTCGCTCAAATGGCGCGTAATTTGTCGCGCTTGTCCTTCGGGGCAGGCTTCGGCAATTCGATCTTGTACCCGCGTTCGCGGAGGGCTTCGATGGCTTCTGAGGGGGCATCCCGGACAACTGTCGCCACCCGCTTACGTCGCCACCTGTCGGCGGCCATGAAAAACTGCCCGTAGTCGGCCATGAAAGTGCCCACTGACGGCCATTTAGAACTGCCCACTGGCGGTCACGAAAGTGCCCACTTGGGGACGTGGATCTGCCCAGACCTATCCATCGCAGCCTCGGCGCGTCGCCGTGGCTGGGGGTCTCTCCTGTGGTTTCGATAGCGGCGACCAAGTCGAATCGCAACCCGCAGGAGAGACCTCGGTGAAGTCTGACGGAGAAATCATGGAAATACTCAATGCCTACGACCTGACCGGGTCCTATCGGGCCGCTGGCGAGCTGTGCGGCTGTTCGCATCACACGGTCGCCAAGGCCGTCGCCGACCGTGATCGTGGTCTGGCGCCGGCTGTGCGCCGCGCCCAGATGATCGATGATTGGCGCGATGTCCTGGAAGGGTGGGTCGGTGATTCGCGTGGAAAAATCCGCGCCGACAAAGCCCATGTGCGGCTGCAAGCCCTGGGCTATACCGGCAGCGAGCGCACCACCAGGCGTGCCGTGGCCGAGGCGAAAACCCAATGGCGACTGGGCAATACACGAGTGCATCGGCCGTGGATCACCGAACCGGGATTGTGGCTTCAATACGATTTCGGTGACGGGCCGTTCGTTGACGGCCGCAAGGTCGTGTTGCTGGTGGCCTGCTGGCGTGGTGCCGTTTCCGTGTGGTAATCGCGTTGCGTGACCGGACCGCACCGAGTGTGTGTGCCGGCCTGGATCGCATTTTCCGGATCATCGGCGGTGCCCCCACCTATGTGCTGACTGACAACGAGAAGACCGTCACCACCGGCCATATCGCCGGGGTGCCGGTCCGCAACCGCCAGGCCGTCACGTTCGGCCGCTACTACGGGGTGTCGGTGCTGACCTGCCAACCTGCGGATCCGGCCACCAAGGGCGGGGTGGAAAACGCGGTGAAGCTGGCCAAGGCCGACATCGTGCCCACCGAGACGAACCTGCTGGCCGGCTACGACAGTTTCGCCGAGGTCCAAGCGGCATGTGCTGCGTTCACCGAGCAGGTCAACCACCGGGTGCACCGGACCACCCGGCGGGTTCCCGCCGAGATGCTCGCCGAGGAACGCACCCGGCTGCATCAAGTGCCTGAGCTGCCGCACACCGCAGCCCTGGGGGTGACCCGCCGGGTCCCCGACAACAGCGCCATGATCGCCTTCGAGCGCGGTCAATACTCGGTCCCCAAAGCCCTGGTGGGACAAACTGTCTGGGTTCGCCATCACGACGGCACCGATCAGGTCGTCATCTGCGCCCTCGATGACGGCGGCCCCATCGAAGTTGCCCGGCACCGCCGCACCACGCCCGGCAACCCGGCCGTCGACGACACGCATTTCCCCGACCACCACGAAAAGATTCCCGGAGACTACCGCCTGCGAGCCCGCACCGCCGCCGAGCACGCTTTCCTGGCGATCGGCGCCGGTGCTGGAATGTGGCTCAAAGAGGCCGCCGCAGTGGGCACTGAGCGGATCAACCAGAAGATTGCCCACGCCGTCGCCTTGTCGGCCCTAGCGCCGTGCAGCGACGTGGACTGGGCGCTCGGGAATGCCGCCGCGCACGGTCGGTTCGCCGGGCTTCGGCCCCCGAGCACGATCTGCCACGCGAGCGGGGGCGCTCGGGAATGCCGCCGCGCACGGTCGGTTCGCCACCGGAGACCTCGACTCGATCCTGGCGGCCAAAGGCATCGACACCACCCGTGGGCGCACCACCGAACACACATCCCTAGCCCAGGGAACCAGCAGCTGGAACACTTTGGGCACCAACATCACTCACGATGAGGAGCCACACTCGTGACCACGCTGAGCACCACTGCCAGTTTGCCCGCCGAGGTGGAGACGCTGATGCGGCAGTTGCGGCTACCGCATGCCCGCGCCATCGCCGCCGACGTGCTAGCCACCGCACGCAGTCAACGCTGGGACCCCACCGAGGTGATCAAGGCCCTGCTGAGGCGAGGAATCCGCCGGACGAGCCCGGTCCATGCTGGCATCGCGCCGCAAAGCCGCTGGGTTCCCAACCGGCAAGACCTTCGACGCCTGGGACGCCAACGCCTCCTCGATCCCGCTGCCCACCCAGCAGGCACTGCGCACCCTCGAATGGGTGCACCGCCGAGAAAACCTGGTGGTCTGCGGCCCGGCCGGCACCGGCAAGACGTTCTTCCTCGAAGCCCTGGGCCAACAGGTCATCGAGGCCGGTATGCCGGTGGCCTGGTTCACCCTCGAGCAGATCGGCGTACTGGTGCGAGCACATCGCGCCGATGACTCGCTGAACAAAGCGATCGCCAAGATCGTGCGCGCCGAACTCGTCGTCATCGATGACGTCGGGCTGCTGCCGGTGGGCGCCGAGGCCGCCGAAGGCCTCTACCGCATCGTGGAAGCCGCCTACGAGCGCAAATCGGTGGCGATGTCGTCAAACCTGCACCCGAGCGGATTCGACGAACTCATGCCCAAAACGCTGGCCACCGCCACCGTCGACCGACTGCTCCACCACGCCCACCTGTGCCAGACCAGCGGAGATTCCGTCCGGCTGACCCAGGCCCTCCGAGGACAGGGGGTCAAAGCCCTGACCTGACCATCGAACAGCCAGTGGCGGCCATCCCCACCATGGGCAGATCCGTGGCCGCCACTGGGCAGTTCTAAATGGCCACCGGCGGGCAGTCCTCGTGGCCGCCAGTGGGCAGTTACAGGTGTCCCTTGACAGCCACCCCTCGCGGGCGTCGGCGAGGGTCCTGCGCGCCGCTTTCACTGACTCGACCGGCGTCACGCCGAACTCTTCGATCAACATCTCTAGTGGTATGGCTCGAAATTAATTGACAGTATTTAGCGTTGCGCGTGCTCGCGTAACTTTGGCCAGGATCGATTCGGCGGTGGCAGTCCACACGTAGGGCTTGGGGTCGTCGTTGTGGGCGTCGATGTATTCCT
>JAQTVU010000221.1 GCA_028706695.1 Mycobacterium sp. | reverse complement strand
ACCGGCGTGGACACGCTCGAGGCGACCCCCGACAAGCGGACCACCACCGTCGCCATGGACTTCGGCCGCATCACCCTGGACGAGCAGCTGGTGCTCTACCTGTTCGGCACGCCCGGCCAGCGCCGGTTCTGGTTCATGTGGGACGACCTGGCGCGCGGCGCCATCGGCGCGATCGTGCTGGTCGACGTCCGCCGGCTGCAGGACAGCTTCGCCGCGGTCGACTTCTTCGAGCACCGCAAGCTGCCGTTCCTGATCGCGGTCAACGAGTTCGACGGCGCACCGCGCTACCCGGTCGGCGAAGTCCGCGAGGCGCTGACCCTGCCCCCGCACATCCCGGTGATCACCGTCGACGCGCGGAACCGACGCTCGGCCACCGACGCGCTGATCGCCGTCAGCGAGTACGCATTGCAAAGCCTGGCCGCCAGCTGACCGGGCTCAGCGCCTGAGCCGGATGCGCCACCGCACGATGGCGGCGTAGACCACCGTCAGCGCCCCCAGCATCGCCATGTCGAACAGCCAGGCTGCCGTGGTGTGCCGCCAGTGGCTGTCCTTGGGGATCAGCGAACCGGGCACCAGGGCGTTGACGTTGACCGTCGACGCCGACGCGGCGAAGCCCCAGCGGGCGGGCACCGCCCAGGACAGCTGGTCGAGGAAGATCCGCCCGGTCACCGGGATGAGACCCCCGGCCAGCACCAGCTGCAGCATCAGCGACACCACCAGCAGCGGCATGATCTGCTCGTTGGATCGCACGATCGACGACAGCACCAGTCCCAGGATTGCCGAGGCCACACAGGTGGCGGCCACGGTGACGAACAGCTCCACGCTGGCGTTGCCGAGCAGCACCGCGCCCTGGGTGGGCGCGCCCTTGCCCAGAATCACGATGGTCGTCGCGATCGCCGCCTGGACGACGGCGAACACGCAGAACACCGCAACCTTGGCGCCCAGGTAGGCGCCGGTGGACAGGCCGACCGCCTGTTCTCGCTTGAAGATGGGCCGCTCACCGATGAGGTCACGGATGGTCAGCGCGGTTCCCATGAACACGGCCGCGATCGACAGCAACGTCAGGATCTGGGAGGACTCGTCGGGCGTCTCACTGGTCGGCGGGGCGACGCCGAATCCGGTGTGGCCCGGAACGGTCAGCGACAACGCGCCCATGATGAACGGCAGCAGCGCCAGGAACAGAAAGTACGCGCGGTCGGCGACCACCAGGCGCACCTGGCGGCGGGTGATCGTCGAGAACTGGCGACGCACGCTGGTGTGCGCCGGGGCGCCCAGGTCGGCCGGCGCCGCCGTCGGCATGGGCGGCGGCGGCTTGTTCTGCGCCAGAAAGCGGCGATTGGCCTCCTCGGGGTTGGCGCCCACCTTGGCGAAGATGTGGGCCCAGTTGGTGGTGCCCATGGTGTCGCCGATCTGGCCGGGCGGGCCCAGGTAGGCCGTCTTGCCGCCGGGGGCCATCAGCAGCACCTGGTCGCAGATATCGAGATAGGTCAGCGAGTGGGTGACGACCAGCACCACCCGGCCGGCGTCGGCCAGTTGCCGCAGCATCGTCATGACCTGCAGGTCCAGGGCCGGGTCCAGACCCGACGTCGGTTCGTCGAGGATCAGCAGCGACGGCCCGGTGAGCAGTTCCAGCGCCACCGAGGCGCGTTTGCGCTGGCCGCCGGAGAGCTTGTCGACGCGGGTGTCGGCGTGCTTGGTCAGCCCTAGCTCCTCGAGCACCTGCGCGACCACCTGGGCGCGGTCGGCTTTGCTGGTGTCGGGCGGCAGCCGCAGTTCGGCCGCGTAGCCCAGGGCCTGGTTGACCGTCAGCTGGCGGTGCACGACGTCGTCCTGGGGCACCATCCCGATCCGGGTGCGCAGCGACCCGTATTCGCGGTGGATGTCGTGGCCCTCGAAGGCGACCGCGCCGGAGGTGGGCGTGGCGTAGCCGGCGATCAGCCGCGACAGCGTGGTCTTGCCGGCACCGGACCCGCCGATGATGGCGGTCAGCGTGCCGGGCCGGGCGGTCATCGAGATCCGTTCCAGCAGGGTCTTGCCGTCGACGCTGAAGTCGACCTCGCGCACCTCCAGCCCGCCGGTGCGGGTGGCGGCTTCCTGGCGGCGCACCAGGGCGCCGTCGCTGAACACCAGGTCGACGTTGCCGATCGTGACGATGTCGCCCTCGGAGAGCACCGCCGAGCCGACCCGGATGCCGTTGACGAACGTTCCGTTGATGCTGTGCGCGTCGCGGATCTCGGTGCCGAGGGGGGTCGGCGTCAAGAACGCGTGATGGCGCGATGCCAGCACATCGTGGATGACGATGTCGTTGTCCAGCGAGCGACCGATCCACGCCGCGCCCTTGACCGGCGCCTCGGAGTCCGCCTCGGGTCCGGGGATTTTGACCCTGGTGGTCGGGAATTCGGTGACATCGGCGGTCGGGCCGATCTGGGTCGGCGGATTGAGCTCCGATGCGGGATCCGGCGGCGCGGCGGGCGGCGGGGGGACCGGAATGGCGGTGGTGCGCTGCGGGTCGTCGGGCGCGGCCGGTTGCGGCGGGCCCTGCACGGGCGGGCGGGGCCGCGGTGGCACGGCATGCGGTGACGACGCGGGACTCCGGGCGGTGCCCCACGGGCCCTGCAGGTGGGCAGGCCCCGCCGCAGCCGCCCGCGGCCCGTCGTGCGGCACCGCGATCGGGATCGACTCGGTCGGCGGTGTCAGGCCCACCGAGCCGTCCAGGCGCCCGACCTCGAAGGTCAGGCGCGGCCCGTCGGGTTTGCCGATGTTGATGGCCTGGCCGTCGTGGATGTCGACCATCGCCACCCGCCGGCCGTTGACGAACATCCCGTTGAGGGAATTGTTGTCGACCGCCACCCATCTGCCGTGATCGAAACGCAGCAGCAGGTGGGCGCGGGCGATGAGCGGGTGTGCGACACGCAGGTCGGCGCGCAGGTCGCTGCCCACGATCACATCGCGCCCCACCGCGAAGCTACCTGCGGATCTGTCGGACCGAACCGTCAGCACCGGTTGCGCAGGACGACTCATCAGTTCAGGTTAATTGCGGCGCGGTCAGTGTCGGCGCAACCGGATCCGCCACCACACCACGGCGGCGTAGACAGTGGACAAAAACACCAGCATGCCCAGGTCGAACAGCAAGATGTGCTTGGAGTACTGCCACAGCGGGTCGTTTGTCGGGATCTGTTTGACCTTGACCAGTGCCGGAAAGTCGATCGAGGAGGCGCCGGCCGCGTATCCCCAACGTCCGGGGGTGAGCCAGGCCAGCTGCTCGAGGCCCGGACGCTGATACACCGGGATCATTCCGCCGGACAAGACGAGCTGCGACATGATCGACACCACCAACAAGGGCATGATCTGCTCATTGGACTGCGCTAGAGCAGACAACAGCAATCCCAACACCGCGGACGCCATGCAGGTGGCCGCCACGGTGATGAACAGCGAGAAGGTGGGATTGACGAACAGCAGCGCCGGCTTGGTCGGCGCACCCTTGCCGAGTCGGACGATGAAGGTGGCCACCGCGGCCTGGGCAGTCGCGAAGACGCAGAATACCGCGACCTTGGCCAGCAGATAGGCGGTGGTGGACAGACCGACCGCCTGTTCTCTGCGGAAGATGGCGCGCTCACCGATGAGGTCGCGGATGGTCAGCGCCGTGCCCATGAAGACCGCGCCGATGTTCAACAGGACCATGATGTACTGCGGCTGCGTGGGGGCAGAGCCCAGTGGATTGGCGGGCGCCAGCCCGGGCGTGGGGCCCTTCACCGTCAGCGACAGCGCGCCGATGAGGAACGGCAGCACCGCCAGGAAGATGGTGTAACCCCGGTCCGACATCACCAGCCGGACCTGGCGGCGGGCAATCGTGGAAAGCTGTCGCAGCAGATCGGTTTTCGGTGGTTCGCCCAGATCCGCCGGGCTGTGCGGCGACGGGGGTTGCGCGGAGTGCTGTTCGCGTTCCCTGAACCGGCGGTTGGCCTCGTCGGGATCGGCGCCGACGCTGGCGAAGATGTCGGCCCAGTTGCGGGTCCCCATGGCCTTCTCGACATCGTCGGGGGGCCCGCAGAACGCGGTTTTGCCCCCGGGGGCGATCAGCAGAATCTGGTCGCAGACGTCCAGGTAGGAGACCGAGTGCGTGACCACCAGCACCACGCGGCCGGCGTCGGCGAGTTGGCGCAGCATCAACATGACCTGACGGTCCAGCGCCGGGTCCAGCCCCGAGGTGGGCTCATCCAGCAGCAGCAGCGAGGGCTGGGTGAGCAGTTCCAACGCCACCGAGGCGCGTTTGCGCTGGCCGCCCGACAGCTTGTCCACCCTGGTTTCGGCGTGCTTGGTCATGTCGAGCTCTTCGAGCACCTGGGCGACGATTTGGTCCCGCTCCGCTTTGCTGGTGTCGGGCGGCAGGCGCAGTTCGGCCGCGTAGCCGAGGGCCTGGTTGACGGTCAGCTGACGATGCACGACGTCGTCTTGCGGCACCATGCCGATCCTGCTGCGCATGGATGCGTACTCGGTGTGGATGTTGTGACCCTCGAAAGTCACCACCCCAGAACTGGGGGTGGTGTAGCCGACGATCAATCGCGACAGCGTCGTCTTACCGGCTCCGGAACCGCCGATGATGGCCGTCAGCGTGCCGGGACGGGCCGTCAGGGAGATGTGGTCGAGGAGTTGTTTGCCGTGGTCGACCCGATAGCACACCGAGTCGACCTCCAGCCCGCCCGTACGGGTGGCCGCCTCGGTGCGACGGATCAGGGTGTCCCGGGTGAATACCAGGTCGACGTTGCCGATGGTGACCACATCGCCCTCGGTCAGCACCGCCGACCCGACGCGGACACCGTTGACGAACGTCCCGTTGACGCTGTGGGCATCACGGATCTCGGTGCCCAGCGGGGTGTGGATCATGAACGCGTGGTGACGGGAGGCCAGGACGTCCTGGATGACGACGTCGTTGTCGGTGGCGCGTCCGATAGTGATCGCGCCGGCCGGCATCTGCAGTGCCCCCGCCCGGGACGGCACCAACGCGCCGAACATCTTGGTCGCCAGATTGGAGACTTCCGGCGCCCTGACGGCCGGGGGCGCCATTTCAGTATTGGGCGACGCCGGGGCGGCTGCCGCGACCGGCATCGGCGGGCGGTCCGGGACATGGCGCGGCGGAGGCGCGGCGGGCGGGTACGCGGGCGACCTGTGTGCGCCGCCGCCGAGATTTGCCGGGTGAGCCGGGTGAGCTGGTGGTACCGGCGCCGGACCCGGACGGGGTGGCGGCGGTCCACCCGGGGACCGACCAAGCGGCGGGGCATGCACTGCCGCAGACATGTGCTGGGCCAGATGCGGTTCCCGCGGCGCCGCGGCGGGGGAGTGGATGGCCGTG
>JAQTVU010000220.1 GCA_028706695.1 Mycobacterium sp. | reverse complement strand
CCTCCTCGGCGAGGCCGACCAGCGCATCGACCGGAGCACCGACGACCGGCCGCTCCTCGATGTTGGCGGCGCCCGCCGCGGATGCGCGCTCCCTGGCGTCGTGCAGGATCGAGTAGACCGGCGCGGTGCCGGAGATCTTGTAGCTCTCGGCGCCCAGAACGTCGGCGGCGCGGGCATCCGGGTGCTGGGGCAAATACGCCGACGCGATGATCAGCTTCGCGTCGGCTCCGGCGATCTGAGCCGCCCGGTCCACCGCCCGCATGGACGAGTTCGAGCCGTCGGTTCCTACCACCACGATCTGATAGGCGCCCATTTACCCTCCCATTTTCCGGTTGGTCGGCCAACCCAAGACAGTATCGCGTTTGCCGAATGCGCAGGACCAGATCAGCAACCGAGGACGCTATGGCGCAACCGGCAGTTGCCGGGTCAGGCTTGGCACGAACGATCTTGCTCGACATCCAACAAATGGAATGGATGGCCATGCCGAATGTGGAAAGCGTTGCATTGCCGAGCGCTTTGCAATTCATGGGCGCCGAAGGTGCATGCTGCCCACCGGCGGGCGCCAGCCAGGGTCGCCGGGCGCCCGCCCGGTAAGCAGGTTTTCAATTGAGCCTTACAGTGACATGCGTCATGACTGGGTACACCCTTGAGCAGCGCGTCCGGCACGTCGTCGACGACGAGCCTCCGTCCGGCCGCCCGCGCGGCAGGTTGCTCGACCCGTGCGCGATCGCCGCGGCGGCCACCGCCCTCGGTGCGGCCTGGGCCAACAGGCCGTCGCTGTGGTTCGACGAGGGCGCGACCATCTCGGCGTCGGCTAGCCGGACCCTGCCCGAGCTGTGGCGGCTGCTGGGCCACGTCGACGCCGTGCATGGCCTGTACTACCTGCTGATGCACGGCTGGTTCGCGATCTTCCCGCCCACCGAATTCTGGTCGCGCCTGCCCAGCTCCTTGGCGATCGGCGCCGCGGCCGCCGGGGTCACCGTGTTCACCCGGCAGTTCACCCCGCGCCTGACGGCCGTGTGTGCGGGCGCCGTGTTCGCGATCCTGCCGCGCACCACCTGGGCCGGCATCGAAGCGCGCTCCTATGCGTTCGCCGCCGCCGCGGCGATCTGGCTGACGGTGTTGCTTTTCGTCGCCGTCCGGCGGCACCGGCCACGGTTGTGGGTGGGCTACGGGCTGGGCCTGATGGGTTCCATCCTGCTGAGCCTGAACCTGCTGCTGCTGGTGCCGGTGTATGCGGTCGCGGTGCCGTTGTGGGCACCGGAACGGCGCCGCAAATCGCGGATCGTGTGGTGGGCCGTCGCGTCGGCCGCCGCCGTCGGGATCATGACGCCGTTCATCTTGTTCGCCCACGGCCAGGTGTGGCAGGTCAACTGGATCTACCCGGTCAGCTGGCACTACGCCTTCGATATTCTCCTGCGGCAGTATTTCGATCACAGCGTTCCGTTCGCCGTGCTGGCGGGCGTCCTGGTCGTCGGGGCGGTCGTGGCGCGGCTGAGCGGCATACCATCCCCGCCCGGCCGGATGCGGCCCCTGCTGTTGACGTGCGCGGCGTGGGTGATTCTCCCGACCGCCCTGGTGGTGGTCTATTCGGCTCTCGGCGAGCCGACCTACTACCCGCGCTACCTGATTCTGACCACGCCGGCGGCGGCCGTCATCCTGGCCGTCTGCGTGGCGACGATCGCCCGCAAACCGTGGCCGGTCGCCGGTGTGGCGCTGCTGTTGGCGGTCGCCGCGGTCCCCAACTACCTTTTCGTCCAGCGTTGGCCGTACGCGAAAGAGGGCTGGGACTACAGCCAGGTCGCCGACCTGATCGGCTCGCATGCCGCGCCGGTGGACTGCCTGCTGGTCGACAACACCGTGGGATGGCGACCGGGGCCGGTCCGCGCGCTGCTGGCGACCCGTCCGGCCGCGTTCCGGTCGCTGGTCGACGTGGAACGCGGCGGGTACGGGCCCAAGACGGGCTCGCTTTGGGACGGCCACGTGGCGGTGTGGCTGGCGACGGCGAAGATCAACAAATGCACGACGATCTGGACCATCACCAACGAAGACAAATCGCTGCCCGCCCATCAACTCGGGCAATCGTTGCCGCCGGGAACCGCGTTCGGGCGTGCGCCGGCGTATCGATTCCCGGCCTACCTCGGGTTCCGCATCGTTGAGCGGTGGCAATTTCATTACTCGCAGGTGGTCAAGTCGACGCGGTGACGGCCGGTGCGCATCGCGACCGGCGGCTCAGCGCAAACTGTCGACCGGATCCGCGCGACACGCGCGGCGGATTGTGCCGGAAACCGCCTTGTAGCTGCAGAACGCCCCGATAATGCCCAGGGCGGTGAACGCGGTGAACAACCAGCGGACCGCCATCGCGTCGCCACCCCTGGCGGTGTTGACCACCACGCCGGCCAGGCCGGCGCCGAACGCGGCGGACATCAGCTGGACGGTGTTGATCGCCGCGGCCGCGGCGCCGCTTTCGGCCGGGTCGTCGACGCAGGCCATCGCGCGCACCGACAGGTGCGGCCAGGCCATCCCGATGCCGATGCCGGCGACCAGCAGCGCCACCGCCCACAGCGCGGTGGTCAGGATGGAGGCGTCGGCGCGGCGGGCGACCGCACCCAGCGCCAGGCCGGCCGCCACTACCACCGGGGCAGCCGCGATCATCATGCCGATCGCGCGTGGCTTCTCCAGGGATGCGCTGACGACCTCGCTGACCGTCCAGCCCAGCGCCAGCGCCGCGCCCAAAAACCCCGCCCCGATCGGCGTCAGATGCGCCAAACGCTGACCGAAAAACGGCACGTACGTGTTGACCATCGCGGCGCCCATCAGCACGCCCATGGTCAGGTAGATCCACTTCAACGGTCCGGGGCCGAAGACGCTGAGCGGCAACACGGCGGCGTGCTTCCGCCAGTCGACGACCACGAAAAGCCCGATCAGCACCAGACCCAGGCCGAGCAGGCCGAAGGTACCGACGGCGTTGCGCGGGATGGCGGCGACGCTGACGGCCAGCGCCGCCGCACCGACCAGCAGCAGCGACCACACCGGCACCTTCATCGCCGGGGTCGCGGGGTGCGGCTCGACCTGGGCCGCCGCCAGCGCGACGGGCACCAGCAGGGCCATCAGGGCAGTGAGCACCGCCATCGCGGCAAACGCCCATCGCCACAACCCGAACTGCGCGAACAGGCCACCCGTCGCCGGCCCCACCACCGTGGCGACGCCCCACATCGCGGACACCAATGCCGAGCCACGGGTCCACAGCGATCGCGGCAGGGCGGCGTTGATGACCGCATAGCCCAAGCCGGCCAGCAGCCCGCCGGCCACGCCCTGCAGGGCGCGTCCGCCGATCAGGACCGCCATGTTGGGGGCCGCCCCGCAGATCAGGCTGGCCGTTGCGAAGACCGCCAGCCCCATCAGGTACGAGGACCGCGCCCCCAGGCGCAGCAGCAACGGGTTGACTGTCGTGGCCGCGACCACCGACCCGACCAGATACAGCGTGGTGACCCACGCGTACAGGCGGCTGCCGCCGATCTCGGCGATGGTGTTCGGCAGCAGGCTGCTGGTCAAGAACTCGTTGGTGGCGTACAACGCGACACCGCCGGCCAACACGACGGACGTCCTCAAATGCTTGCCGGTCAGCAGATCTCGCCAGCTGCCGGCGGCGCCGGCGGTATCTGTCACACCGACCACCGTACGGGTTACCCGCAAGTGACATCAGATGGCGATCGGCTACTTGAGGCCCGCCGCGTCCATGCCGCGCAGCTCCTTTTTGAGGTCGGCGATCTCGTCGCGGAATCGCGCGGCCAGCTCGAACTGCAGGTCACGCGCGGCGGTCATCATCTGTTCGGTGAGGTCCTTGATCAGGTCGGCCAGTTCGGCGCGCGGCATGCCGGCGGTGTCACGGCCCTCGATCACACCCGCGCTGACCGCCCGTCCGGGCGCGCCCTGGGCCCGCCTGCCGCGGGACGCGTTGCGTCCCGACCCGCCGACCTGGACAGCGTCCGTGGCCTCGGTATCGGCGGCCTCGCGGTATACCTGGTCGAGGATGTCGGCGATCTTCTTGCGCAGCGGCTGCGGGTCGACGCCGTGGGCCTCGTTGTAGGCGATCTGCTTCGCCCGCCGTCGTTCGGTTTCGTCGATTGCTTCTCTCATCGAGTCGGTGATCGTGTCGGCGTACATGTGCACTTCGCCGGAGACGTTGCGCGCGGCGCGGCCGATGGTCTGGATCAAGCTGCGCGACGACCGCAGGAACCCTTCCTTGTCGGCGTCCAGGATGGCCACCAAGGAAACCTCCGGCAGGTCCAGGCCCTCGCGCAGCAGGTTGATGCCCACCAGCACGTCGTACTCGCCGAGCCGCAGTTGGCGCAGCAACTCCACCCGGCGCAAGGTGTCGACCTCGGAGTGCAGGTAGCGGACCCGGATTCCCATCTCCAGCAGGTAGTCGGTGAGGTCCTCGGCCATCTTCTTGGTCAGCGTGGTGACCAGCACGCGCTCGTCGGCGTCGGTGCGTTCCCGGATCTCGCCGATGAGGTCGTCGATCTGGCCCTTGGTGGGCTTGACCACCACCTTGGGGTCCACCAGGCCGGTGGGGCGGATCACCTGCTCGACGAACTCCCCGCCGGATTGGCTGAGCTCGTACGGGCCGGGGGTGGCCGACAGGTACACCGTCTGCCCGATCCGCTTGGCGAACTCCTCCCAGGTCAACGGCCGGTTGTCGACCGCGGAGGGCAGCCGGAACCCGTACTCGACCAGGTTGCGCTTGCGGGACATGTCACCCTCGTACATGCCGCCGATCTGCGGCACCGTGACGTGGGACTCGTCGATGACGAGCAGGAAGTCCTCCGGGAAGTAGTCCAGCAGCGTCGCGGGCGCCGAACCCGCCGGCCGGCCGTCGATGTGCCGCGAGTAATTCTCGATGCCCGAGCAGAAACCGACCTGGCGCATCATCTCGATGTCGTAGTTGGTGCGCATCCGCAACCGCTGCGCCTCGAGCAACTTGCCTTGGGCCTCCAACTCGGTGAGCCGCTCGGCCAGCTCCTCCTCGATGGTGGAAATCGCGTGGGCCATCCGCTCGGGACCGGCCACGTAATGCGTGGCCGGGAAGATCCGCAGCGCATCTACCTGGCGGATCACCTCACCAGTCAGCGGATGCAGGTAATACAGCGCCTCGATTTCGTCGCCGAAGAACTCGACGCGAATGGCCAGCTCCTCGTAGGAGGGGATGATCTCCAACGTGTCGCCGCGCACCCGGAACGACCCGCGGGTGAAGGACAGGTCGTTGCGGGTGTATTGCACGTCGACGAGCAACCGCAGCAGCGCATCGCGGTTCACCTCGGTGCCGACCTT
>JAQTVU010000219.1:2473-5357 GCA_028706695.1 Mycobacterium sp. | reverse complement strand
ATATTTCCTGCTGGACATGAAGAGCGACGGTGTCACGGTCAAGCCGCTGCGTGAGCTCACGGGCAACGCGCTGTTCAACACCGTCTACATCGACGACGTGTTCGTGCCGGACGAATGCGTGCTCGGCGAAGTCAATCGCGGCTGGGAGGTCAGCCGCAACACCCTGACCGCCGAACGGGTGTCGCTGGGCAGCAGCGACACCAGCTTCGCGGCCACGCTGCCCGAGTTCGTCCAGTTCGTGCGCGAGGGCCAGTTCGACCAGGTCGGGCACCACCGGGCGGGGCAGTTGATCGCCGAGGGTCATGCCGTCAAGCTGATGAATCTGCGCTCCACGCTGCTGACACTGGCCGGTGGCCGGGGACGGGCGGGGGCGATGCCCGCGGCGGCGATATCCAAGCTGTTGTCGATGCGCACCGGGCAGGGGTTTGCCGAGTTCGCGGTGTCCTCCTTCGGCGCCGACGCCGCGATCGGCGACACCGAGCAGCTACCGGGCAAGTGGGGCGAGTACCTGCTGGCCAGCCGCGCCACCACGATCTATGGCGGCACGTCGGAGGTGCAGCTGAATATCATCGCCGAACGGCTGCTGGGCTTGCCGCGCGACGCGTAACCTGCCCCCCCAAAGGGCCCCAAAGGGCCGGAAAGGGGCCGGCAAAGTGCCGGAAAGGGCCATGCCGACCCGACGTGAGTCGAGCCGGCATGGTTCCCCCCCTTTTCCGCGTGCCAGCCGGTCGAGGTTTGGGTAGGACCCTGCCCGGCCGGCGCCACGCGGCCTCAGCGGCTCACCGCCACGGGTCTCCCCCGTGCCGTGGCGGCGAACACCGACCACCCCGGCCGGATGCGGGCGCCGCACGACTGCCCGGGAATGGCGCCCCTGCCCGGCCCGCTTGCCGTGAACCGTCACCGGGGGACTCTTTCCGAGGCCTTCCGAGGCTGTGATACCGACTGGATAAAGATTAAGCACAGATCCCGGAAGCAAACAAGTGATTTTTCTTTTTATGCCGTTGTGAACTGGGTCTCATCAATTCTACGGGCGTATATCGATGGCACGGCAGCACTCCGCTTTTCTGCACTTGCGCCGCTCCGTAACTACGGAGCAGTCGCTGCGGCATCGAGGGATAAATTGCCTGGTAGACACCCAATCATGACCCATCCGGCACCGACTTCCGTAGCTCAGTAGTTCAATAGCTCAATACATACTTTTTCCGCTGGCGGTCAGAGATTTCGCCAAAGCGATTCGGCAGATGAATACATTGGCCGTATATGCAGCGAACTAACGGATGAACTAACGGATATTGCGCGTCAGCGGTGCCGCCACCGTTTCATCCTAATTTCATGCTCATTTCGGCGTCCGGATCTCTTCGTTATGGGTGTCGGTTGTGGCGTACTCGTTTCGTAGGTAAGCCACCGTTGGCCGCCGTTAACCCGCCGTTGGTCTCACGACAGGTTCGTGCCCGACAGGACTCGCGGCGACATCGGTGCGACAATCAGTAGCGACTGACGTCTATAAGCGCTGATTTCCTGATCGGCCACCGACCGGAGGACATCGCCGCCATGAACCTCAACCGAGGCCAGATCGGACCCGGCGGAGGACCGCTGCGCGGACCTGCGCCGTCCGCCGCGGCATCCACCGACGCCGCACCGACGGAGCGCCTCACCGGCTTGGGGCGCTCTCACCCCAAACGGACCGTCAACCTCACGGCGGCGGGTGGCCGGCGGGTACGCCGCACCGTCGATCTGCCGGCGGCCACCCACCGGGCCCTCGACATCTGGCAGCGAGAAGCGGCCGACCGCCTCGGGGTCGCCCGGGTCACCGGCCAAGAGGTTCTTACCGCACTCGTCGACCAACTCCTGGCCGACCCCAAGCTCGCGGCTCAGATCATCCGCAACATCCACGACCGGCGCTGAGCCGCGGCGGCGGTGCGCGTTAGTCCACCTCGATGTTGCGGAGCTCCCGTTTGAGGACCTTGCCGGCCGGGTTGCGCGGCAGCTCGTCGAGAAACACCACCTCCCGCGGCACCTTGTAGCGCGCCAGGTGATCGCGCACGTACTGCTTGATGGTGTCCTCGTCAAGGTCGGCGCCTTCCTTCTTGACGACGAACGCGCGGAGTCGATGGCCCCACTCCCGGTCTTCGACGCCGATCGCGGTTGCCTCCACCACGTCGGGGTGCCCGCTGATCAGGTCCTCCACCTCGGCGGGGAACACATTCTCCCCGCCGGAGACGATCATCTCGTCGTCACGACCGCTGACGTACAGCAGCCCGTCTCCGTCGAAGTAGCCGACGTCGCCGGACGACAGCAGTCCTTCGATGATCTGCTTGTTACCACCGCCGGTGTAGCCCTGGAACGGGAACGTGTTGCCGACGAAGATCCGGCCGACCTCGCCCTGCGGCAGCTCCTTGCCGTTGTCGTCGACGATCTTCACCTTCACGCCCTTGACGACCGGTCCGACCGTCGCGGAGTTCTTTTCCAGGTCTTTGGGTCCGGCGATGGTGGCGAACGCGATCTCGGTCGAGCCGTACATGTTGTAGACCACCGGCCCCAGGTCCTTGAGCGCCCGGCTGGCCAGCTCCGCGCCCAGCTGCGATCCGGAGACGAACACGATCCGCAGGCTGGACAGATCGGGTTTCGTGGCCATCTTTTCGATGGTGTCCAAAATCCGCGACAGCATCACCGGCACCAGCACGACCGCGGTCACCTTGTACTTCTCGATGTCCTCGAGCACCAGCGGCGGCTCGAACTTGCGCCGCAGCACCAGCGTGGAGCCCAGGAAGATCGCGATGGTGGCGTGCAGGTATCCCAATGCGTGGAACATCGGTGCGGGCAGCGCCGTCACCTCGTTGGCCTTGAACGGGACGTGCGACAGGATGCCGCCGACCGGCGCCAG
>JAQTVU010000219.1:0-2463 GCA_028706695.1 Mycobacterium sp. | reverse complement strand
GGGTGCTGCGGTTGGCGCCCTTGGGCGTACCGGTCGTCCCGCTCGTCAGGATGATGATCGAGGCATGCTTGTCCGCCTTTGGGGCGGGGGACTTACTGCTGCGGGCGATCAGCTCGGCCAGCGTTTCGTCGGTGCTCCCGGACGGCTCGTCGGTTGCGTCTTTATCGGGGTTGACGCCCAGCGCGCGCAGCTTGCCCAGCGGCGGTCGGGCTTTGCTGACGGCCTGGGTGTACTCGTCGTCGTAGATGATCACCTTGGCGCCCTCACGCTCGGACACCTCCTCGATCTGCGGGCCGGAGAATTCGCTGTTGAGCAGGATGATGCGGGCACCCACCCGGGCGGCGCCGTAGTTGGCGACGACGAACCAGCGGTGGTTGCGCGCCAGGATGGCGACGCCGTCGCCGGCGCGGACGCCCTTGGCGATGAGGCCGTTGGCGACCGCATGGGCGGCCTCGTCGAGCTCCCGGTAGGTGAATTCGCCGTCTTCGTCAATGACGGCCGCGCGGTTGGGAGTACGTCGGGCATTGAGTGCCGGCAGCATTCCGACCTCGCCCCATTTGTAGATGTCGGCGGCCATCGCGGCGTAGTTCTGCGGCGGCTCGATCCGGAATGCGCCCGATGCGATGATCCGGCGCAGATAGTGCAGTTCGGCCGAGCCCCGTTCGACGTACCGCTGAAGTTTCGACACGGCCTGGCCGGGCAGCTTCAGGAGGTTAGCCATAACCTCACCCTATGTGACCCGGGTCGCACCCCGTCGAGAATGGTTTCGCGGAATTACGATGGAGCCCCATGGCCGGTCGAGTGTCGCTGGAAGTCGCCGGGCACGAGGTCGTCATCACCCATCCGGACAAGGTGGTCTTCCCCGGCGAGGCCGGGCGGCCGGCGTACACCAAGCTCGACCTCGTTCGCTACTACCTGTCGGTCGCCGACGGGGCGCTGCGCGGCGTGGCCGGCCGGCCGATGATCCTGAAGCGGTTCGTCAAGGGCATTTCGGCCGAGGCCGTGTTCCAGAAGCGGGCGCCGGCCAACCGGCCGGACTGGGTCGACGTCGCCGAACTCCGATATGCGTCGGGCACGTCGGCCGCCGAGGCCGTCATCCACGACGCCGCCGGGCTGGCATGGGTGGTCAACCTGGGCTGTGTGGATCTCAACCCGCACCCGGTGGTCGCCGACGATCTGGACCACCCCGACGAACTACGCGTGGACCTGGATCCGATGCCCGGGGTTGGGTGGCGCCAGATTGTGGACGTCGCGCTGATCGCCCGCGAGGTGCTGCAGGACTACGGCCTGGTGGCGTGGCCGAAGACGTCCGGGTCGCGCGGATTTCACATTTACGCCCGGATCGTCCCGCGGTGGGGGTTCCGGCAGGTGCGGCGGGCCGCCCAGACCGTTGCCCGTGAGGTTGAGCGGCGCGCGCCCGACGCGGCGACCAGCCGCTGGTGGAAGGAAGAGCGCGAGGGGGTGTTCGTCGACTTCAACCAGAACGCCAAGGACCGCACGGTCGCGTCGGCGTACTCGGCGCGGGCGACGCCGGATGCCCGGGTGTCGACCCCGCTGCACTGGCAGGAGGTTCCCGGTTGCGCGCCCGAGGCGTTCACCATCGAAACCGTGCCCGACCGGTTCACCGACATCGGCGACCCTTGGGCCGGGATGGACGATGCGGCCGGCGAGCTGGATCGGTTGCTGATGCTCGCCGAGGAACTGGGCCCGCCGGAGCAGGCGCCGAAACGGGCGCGCGAGCGCGGCACGGGCGCCGGTGGGCGGCGGGCGTCGGTGATGCCGCTCATCGAGATCGCACGCACCAAGACCAGGGACGAGGCGATCGCCGCCCTGGACACCTGGCGGGAGCGTCATCCCGCCGTCGCCGAGCTGCTGCAGCCCGCCGACGTGCTGGTCGACGGCATGCGCGGGCCAAGTTCCATCTGGTACCGGATCCGCATCAACCTCCAGCACGTTCCGGTCGGCCGGCGACCGCCGCCGGAGCAGCTGATCGCCGACTACAACCCCTGGGACAGGCAACGGGGGCGGTAGAGCAGCGACGATCGGCGGCGATGCGGAAGAGTCGCCGCCGGCCGTCGGCCCGGGCGGGTCTCGACACCGGCATGCGCTGACATCAGCGGCGGCGCGCAGGCGAGGCGCGATACTCTCACGCGATGCGACAGGGATGGAATCGCCGGGGATTCTTGCAGCTCGCAGGGGTTGCCGGCGCGACCGCGGTCACCGGCGCCTCACCGGCATGCGCGTCACGCAAAGCGCCGCCGGGCACGCCCGGCGGCGGCGCGGTGACGATCGCCCACCTTTTCGGCGAGACCGTCATCAAAGAGCCGCCCAAGCGCGTGGTCAGCGCCGGCTACACCGAGCAAGACGATTTGCTGGCGGTGGGCGTGGTGCCCGTCGCGGTGACCAACTGGTTCGGTGACCAGCCATTCGCGGTGTGGCCGTGGGCCCGGCCCAAGATGGGTG